>DATGLL010000262.1:0-32766 GCA_035294145.1 Candidatus Dormiibacterota bacterium
TTGGTGGGGGCCCCGCCCGTAGGCTCAGTTGGAGCCTTCGCGAAGCGCAGAGCCGTGGTAAGACCCGGGCCTCCCGGGCACGCGGCGAGGAAGCGCGAAGCCCGCAAGGGCAACCCCGTGAGGGGTGCCGCGTGAGTGCTACTGCGTACTCGGCGGCAACGGCTCACATGCCGAGGTAGGCCCGTTGGACCTCCTCCGAGGCGAGCAGCTCTCGGCCGTTGCCGTGCATGACGATGGACCCGGTCTCGAGCACGTAAGCTCGGTGCGCGATCTCAAGGGCTCGGCTAGCGTTCTGCTCGACCAGCAGCACCGGCGTCCCCTGGCCGTTGATCTCGACCAGGGTTTGGAAGATCGTCTCCTGGAGGAGGGGGGCCAGGCCCAGGGAGGGCTCGTCCAGCATCAGCAGCCGAGGCCGGGCCATGAGCGCGCGGCCGACCGCGAGCATCTGCTGCTCGCCGCCGGAGAGGGTGCCGGCGAGCTGGGAGCGACGCTCACGGATGCGCGGGAAGAGCGCGTAGACGCGCTCCAGGTCCTCCGCGATCCCGGCCCGATCCCGACGGGTGAAGGCCCCCAGGAGCAGGTTGTCGTAGACGGTCAGGCGGGGGAAGAGCCGGCGTCCCTCGGGGGCATGCCCGATGCCGAGCTTGACGATGTCGTTGGGCCGGGCGCGGGTGATGTCCTTGCCGTCGAAGACGATGCGGCCGCTGGAGGGGCGGACCAGGCCGGAGATGGTGCGCAGGGTGGTGGTCTTGCCGGCGCCGTTGGAGCCGATCAAGGCCACGATCTCCCCCCGCTCCACCCGCAGCGAGACGCCCCGCAGGACGCGCACGTGGCCGTACGAGGCATCGATCCGCTCGACCTCGAGGAGCGCTGCCATCATCCCCTACGCCGACCGGCCGAGGTAGGCCTCGATCACCCGCTCGTTCCGCCGGACCTCTTCGGGGGGCCCCTCGGCGATCTTCTCCCCGTGGTCGAGGACCGCGATCCGATGCGAGATGCCCATGACCAACCTCATGTCGTGCTCGATCACGAAGATGGTGATCCCCTGGCCCAGGATGCTCTCGATCAGCTTCATCAGCTCGACCTTCTCCTGGGGGGTGAAGCCCGCGGCCGGCTCGTCGAGCAGCAGCAGGCGTGGTTGCGTGGCCAGGGCGCGGGCGATCTCCAGGCGGCGTTGCTGGCCGTAGGCCAGGTTGCGGGCGTACTCGTGAGCGCTGCGCTCGAGACCGACGAAGCGCAGCAGCTCCATCGCCCGTTCCGTCACCGCTTGCTCCTCCCGACGCTCCCGGGGCAGCTTGAAGAGCGAGTCCCAGAGCTTGGCGTGCATGCGCGCGTGCTGACCGACCCGCACGTTGTCGAGGGCGGTCATGTGCTCGAACAGGCGGATGTTCTGGAAGGTGCGGGCGATGCCGAGCCTGGCCACCTGGTGGGGCCGGATCCCGGCCACATCCAGGCCCTCGAACCAGATGCTGCCCGCGCTGGGGGGGAAGAGCCCGGTGATGCAGTTGAACAGGGTGGTCTTCCCGGCCCCGTTAGGGCCGATCAGGGCGAAGACCCTGCCCCGCTCCACCTCGAAGCTGACGTCGTCCACCGCCAGCAACCCGCCGAAGCGTTTGCTGACGTGCTCGCAGCGGAGGATGATCCCGTCCCGCTCCTCGTCCATCCTCAGGCGCTCTCCACGTCGGCCAACGACTCCTGGGTCGAAGCCAGGGTCAACTCCTGCTGGCGCACGCGGCTGGGCAACAGGCCCTGGGGGCGCAAGAGCATGGTGCAGACCAGGATCAGCCCGAACACGAGGTAGATGAGCCGTTGGGTCTCGTCCCCGAGCCCGGGCCAGGCCCCGTGCGGCTGGTCGAGGAAGCCCAGGCCGACGGCGCTGGCGGCGCCGCTGGCCCAGGAAGGGAGGTTGGTCAGGACGTAGAAGTCGATGACGTAGATGGTGAGGGCGCCGACCATGACGCCGGGGATGTTCCCCATCCCGCCCAGCACCACCATGAGCAGGATGGTCACCGAGACCACGAAGGAGAAGTTCTCGGGGCTGACCAGCGACAGCTTGGCGCCGTAGAAGCAGCCCGCGAAGCCGCTGAAGGAGGCCCCGATGGCGAAGGCCAGGAGCTTGGTGGTCACGGTGTTGATCCCCATGGCTGCCGCTGCCACCTCGTCCTCCCGGATCGCCATCCAGGCTCGGCCCACCCGCGATCGCTGCAGGTTGTTGATCAGGACCACGACGATCACGAGCAGGATGACCATCAGCACGTAGAAGGCGGTGGGGTCGATGAACTGGAAGTCGTGGACGATGGCGAGGGGGGCGCCGGCCCAGGGCCCGGTGATCCACACCGGTAGGGTGGGCACGTCCAGGGCCGAGATGCCGTTGACCCCCGCCGTCCAGGTGGCCAGGTTGCGGAAGACGCGGGGGACGATCTCGCCGAATCCCAAGGTCACGATCGCCAGGTAGTCACCTCGAAGCCGCAGGGTGGGGGCTCCCAGGAGCGCCCCGAAGAGCGCGGCCACGAACACCGCCACCAGCAGGAGCAGCCAGAAGGGGATGTGCACGGCGTGGTGGAGCGGCGTGGCGGCGAGGCGGTTGGAGGCGAGCATGGCGTAGGTGTAGGCGCCGATGGCGAAGAAGGCCGCGTAGCCCAGGTCGAGGAGGCCGGCGAAGCCCACCACCACGTTCAACCCCAGCGCGAGCAGGACGTAGACGCCCGCGTCGGCCGCAGTGCTGACCAGGTAGGTGCCGTTGCCTCCGGTGGCGAACTGGACCAGCCCTGGGAAGACGATGGCCAGGCCGGCGAGCACGGCGTAGGTGACGGTGTTGCGATCGTGCCAGTCGATACCCCTCGCCCATCCCCGCAGCCCTCGCCCGACGACCGGCGGCTCGCTCACTTCTCTGGCACCCGCATCCCGAGCAGCCCGGTGGGCCGGAACACCAGGACCAGGATCAGGATGGCGAAGATGATCACGTCCGACCACTGGGAGGCGACGTAGGCATTGCTGAAGGCCTGCACGAGGCCGATGATGAGGCCGCCCAGGGCGGCGCCGGGGACGTTGCCGATGCCCCCGAAGACCGCGGCCGTGAAGGCGATCAGCCCGGACTCGAAGCCGAGGTCGAAGCGCACGCTGTTGAAGTAGAGGCCGAAGATGATCCCGCCGGCCGCGGCCAGCACCGCCCCGAGGAAGAAGGCGAGCGCGATCGTCCGATTGATGTCGATGCCCATCAGGAGGGCGGCGTCGCGGTCCTGGGCGGTGGCGCGCATCGCCTTGCCGAGGCGGGACCGGCTCAGGAAGAGGCTGAAGAGGCCGACCAGGAGCGCGGCGATGGCGATCACCATCAGGTCCTTGACCCCGATGGAAGCCCCGCTCGTGATCGGGATCCGGCTCTCGGGGAGGAGGTCCGGATAGTGGATGTTGAACGCCCCCCGCCAGAGGTACATGATGCCCTCGAGGATGAACGACATCCCCACCGCCGTGATCAGCGGCGCCAGACGCGGAGCGTTGCGCAACGGCCGGTAGGCGACCCGTTCGATGGCCACGTTGACCAGGCCGATGATGAGCATGGTGATCAGGAACACGGCCAGCAGCCCGAACACCAGGTGGGGCCCGCCGCTCTTCCCCTCCACCAGCCCGAAGGCGCTCAGCAGGGGCAGCGAGACGAAGGCGCCCAGCGTGAACACGTCGCCGTGGGCGAAGTTGATCAGCTCGATGATCCCGTAGACCAACGTGTAGCCCAGCGCGATCAGGGCGTAGATGGCGCCGTCGGCCACGCCATAGGCGAGGATCTGCACGAACAGGCCGAGCCCCTGGGAGATCACGTTGGGGACGATCACGAAGAGGATGACCAGGAGGGCGAGCACCGCCAGCACCGCCGTCCCCAGCGGGCCGGCGAGCGTGGCGCGAAGGCGACGGAACGCCTGGAGTGCCCCTCCTGCCTCGATCAACCGGTCGCGGTTCCCTGCCAACCCTCTGCTTGTGCCTGCCACCTTCGCCGAGCCCGGCTAGTCGAACGCCACCGATGACGCGGCGAGCACAGCCCGAATCTTAGGCGTTCTCTGCTGGCCCCTTCCCAACGTGCTCTCCCTCCTGTGTCCGCTTGTGCCCACCGCCTGGGGGCGTCCTCTCCGACCCCTGCCTCGCCTGCGGTTGATGGAGGGGCGGGGCCGAGCCCCGCCCCCTCTCCCGAGTTACTCGCTACTACTCGCTGTAGTTCTTCTGCTGGACGAAGGTCCAGCCAACCGTCTTGGCGGCGTTCTCGGCGACGTAGGTCTTGGACGCCTCCACCGAGGTGCTCTGGTACTCGGCGATGACCTGCTGGGAGTTGTCGCCGTTCTTGTCGAACGAGACCGGGCCCAGCACCGTCGAGACGTTGTTGGTCTGGGCGATCTGCTTCAGGACCTGCTGACGGGTGGGCATGTTGCCACCGTTGGCCTTGATCGCCCGGTCCAGGGCGGCCAGGATGATCTGGGCGCAGGCGTAGGCAGGCATGGTGTAGGCGCCGTAGTCGTTGGCCCCGGGGTACGCCTTGTGGAAGGCCGTGATCACCGACTTGGCGGCGGGCAGGGTGTCGGCGTTGATCGCTGCCACCGTCCCGTACATGTTGGTGGCGTTGTCGGCGGCGTCGTTCAGGCACTGGGCGGTGACGATGCCGTCGCCGCCGAAGAAGGGCGCGTCGGCCGGGAAGATCCCCTTCATCTGGGCCCGGACCACGCAAGCCTTGTTCGAGTCGGTGCCGCCCACGTAGACGCCCTGGGCGCCGGCGTCCTTGGCCCGGCTCAGGAAGGACCGGAAATCGGTGGTCGAGGTCGGGTCATAGTCCTGGGGGCCGAGCACGACCTGGCCGCCGAGCTTCTGGAACTGGGCGGCGAAGGTCTTGGCGATGCCCTGGCCGTAGACCTCGGCGTCATCGAGCACGGCCACCTTGGTCAGGTGCAACGTGTTGTAGGCGTAGTCGGCGTTCGCCGGCCCCTGGTGGTCGTCGGTGCCGGCGACCCGGAAGTAGTTGTTCTGGCCGGTGGGCCGCAGGGACTGGGGGGTGAAGCCGGCATACTTGTCACAGCCGCCGAACGCCTCCACCTCCTTGGTCAGGCAGGGGTTGGTGTTGGCCGGGCTGATCATGGCCAGATCTCCCCGGTTGGCCACCGGGATCTCCGCCTGCCCCACGTTGGAGTTGAAGGGCCCGACCATGGCAAGGACCTTGCTGTTGGAGAGGAACTGTTGGACGTTCTGGGCCCCCTTCTGGGGGTTGTGCACCCCGTTCACGGCGTCGTCCAGCGACACGATCCCGATCTTGAAGCCGTCGACGGTGGGGTGCTGCTGAACCGCGAACTTGACCCCGTTCAAGGTCGGGACGCCGTTGGAGGCCTCGGCGCCCGACATCGGGAGGTCGACCCCGATGTCGATCTCACCCTTGGTGCCGGCGCTGCTGCCGCTGCTGGCAGCCCCGCAGGCCCAAGCGAACACCATCGCTCCCGCGACCAGAGCGAGGGTCCTGAACCGCATGGTTCCGGTCATGAAGCATCCCCCTCGAATGTCGTCCTATCGAACGCGCGATCGGGGCGTTCGCCCCTGGCCCCGCCCTCTTCCCGGCACGGCCGGCGTGCCGGGGCGAGAGTGCGCCGACGGGACCTAACCCATACTCCACCGCGCACACTATTCGCAGGGAGGGCGCTGGTGTCAAGGCGTCCGCACGGTTGGCGGCTGGGCGATGGGGAGGGCCGCCCTGCCCCGGCCGGAGCAAGGCGCGGCCGAGGGGCCCCAGGTGAGCCCCTGCGGGTGGCAACCACGTCCACAGGGAGGCGCACCGTATACTTGCGCCTTCAGAGCGGGAGGTAGTCGCCGGCGAAGGGGTCGTGGCTGCCTCTCAAGCCTGAGGATCGAGATCAAGCAGCCAGCCAACAAATCCACTCTGGAGCGTACGCTTTGACGACCCAGACCAAGGAGCCCTCCAAGCCCCGGTCCGCATATGTGGACGAGGCCATCCAGCTGGCCGTGGACGGTCGCTGGGAGGAGGCGGTCGAGCTCAACCGGTACATCCTGGCGACCTTCGGCCCAGACGAGGCGACCCAGAACCGCCTCGGCAAGGCGCTGACCGAGCTGGGGCGGCTGGAGGAGGCCAAGGCTGCCTACGATGCCTGCCTCGCCATCAACCCCTTGAACCTGGTGGCCAGGAAGAACTCGAGCAAGCTGGAAAGCCTCCTCAACGCCAAGGAGGCCCTGAAGGGCGGCGCGGTGAAGGTCGACCTGAACCTCTTCGTCGAGGAGATGGGCAAGACCACCACCACCACCCTGCGCGAGGTGGCCGAGGACGTCTGCTCGAAGGTCGCCCCCGGCGATGTGGCCGAGCTGCGCGTGAACGGCGACAGCATCGAGGTGGACACCGTGCGCGGGGTCCGCGTGGGCAGCCTGGAGCCGAAGCTGGCCCGGCGGCTGATCAAGTTCATCCAGGGCGGCAACCGGTACCAGGCGGGTATCACCTCCTGCGAGGGCGACACCGTTCGCGTGATCGTGCGTGAGGTGTACCAGGACCCCCGGTTCGCGGGCAAGCCCAGCTTCCCGATCGTGCGCCGCCGAGAGGAGTTCCGTCCCTACACCCGCGAGAGCCTGGTCGCGCGCGAGGCCTACGAGCCGGTGGAGGAGGAGCTCGAGGAGGAGCCGGTCATGGCGGCTGGGCTCGACCTCGACGAGGACGAGGAGGGCATGCACGAGGTCGGCCTCGAGGACGTCGATGCCGACCTCGATTTCGGCGAGGATGTCGGTGCCCTTGACTTGGAGGAGGAAGATGAGGGTGAAGAGCCCGAGTGACGACGTCCAGGGCGCCGCAGCCCCGACCGGGAGGTGCCTTCACCGCCGCTGAGGCGGATCCTGCCTCCGTCCCTCGGGATGTCCCGGGCCTGCGGGACCTCCTGCCCGAGGAGGCGGAGGCCATGCGTGCCACCCAGGAGGCCATCCTGGCCGAGATGCGCCGCTGGGGCTACCGGCTCGTGGTCACGCCCACGTTGGAGAGCCTGGACGTCCTGGCGCTGGGGCTGGGTCCCGAGCAGCGACGGCGGCTCTTCAAGTTGACCGACGGTGACGGGTCGCTCCTCGCCCTGGTCGGGGAGCGGACCATCCCGGTTGCGCGGCTGATCGCGAGCAAGCTCCGATCTGCGCCCTTGCCGCTGCGCCTCTGCTACGCGGGCCCGGTGCTGACCAACGACCCCGGACGTTTCGTCCGGCGGCGGGAGGCCCATCAGGTGGGTGCCGAGCTGGTGGGTGCGTCGGGACCGGTCGCCGATGCCGAGGTCATCGCGATGGCGGTCCGCTGCCTCGACGCCGCCGGCCTGCGCCGCTACCAGGTGGACGTGGGGCACGCCGAGTTCTTCCGCGGCCTGCTGGACGGGAGCGAGCTGCCGGCGGCCCTCAGGTCCAGGGTGGAGGCCGCGCTGGGGCAGCGTGACTTCGTGGCCCTGGCCGAGCTGCTCGACTCGACCAGCCTCCGCAATGCCGAGCACGAGCTCCTGCTGCGCTTCCCGGCCTTGCGGGGCGGGGTGGAGATCCTGGAGGCAGCCGGGGCGCTGGTCCGCAACCGTCGGTCGGAGCGGGCGCTGAAGGAGCTGGGTCGCGTCCACGAGCTGCTGCGCGCCTACGGGCTGGGGGATGCCGTCTCCTTCGACCTGGGCGCCATCCGTGACTTCGACTACTACACCGGTGTGATCTTCGAGGGCTATGGCCCCGACGTCGGGCGCCCCCTCATCCTCGGCGGGCGCTACGATCGACTCCTTGCCCGCTTCGGCCGGCCGGCGCCGGCCACCGGCTTCATGGTCCACCTGGACCTGGTGGGCGAGGTGCTGTGGCGCGAGGGATGGTCACCCGCGCTGACCCGGCTTGACGCCGGCGTGGCGTGGACGCCGGCCGGGCTGCAGGCGGCGCTACGGCTGGGTGCCTCTCTCCGCCTCTTCGGCATGCGGGCGGTGGTCGACACCCGGCCGCGCGGCCTGGAGGAGGCGCGAGGCTGGGCTCAAGCCCTGCAGGCCCGAAACCTCCTGCACCTGGATGGGGAGGTCGGGGTGACCTGGGCCCCTGCCGATGGTCCCCTCGCCCGGCTCGCCCCTGACGAGGTGGTGGGGCGGCTCGCCCGCCCCACGGAGGCGACCCCATGATCACGGTCGCGATCCCGACCGGGACCCTGCTCGAGGGCAGCCTCGACCTCCTGCGGCGGGCAGGGGCCTTGGACCTCAGCCCGGAGGAGATCGGGCGCCGCTTGCTGGTCGAGCGAGGCGGGCTGCGGCTGGTGCTGGTGAAGCCGGCTGACGTGTCGGCCTACGTCGACTACGGGAGCGCCGACCTGGGCATCGTCGGGAAAGACCAGCTCTGGGAGTCGCCCGGCGACCACTACGAGCTGCTCGACCTGGGGTTCGGCGGCTGCACGCTGGTGGTGGCGGTCCCGGAGTCGTCCCTCCTCCAGGGGCCGGAGACCTGGCCGCCGGCGCTGCGCGTCGCCACCAAGTACCCCCGAGCGACGACGGAGTTCATGGCCAGGGTCGGCCAGAACGTGGAGGTCATCCATCTGCACGGCTCGGTGGAGCTGGCGCCGCAGGTGGGGTTGGTCGACGCCATCGTTGACCTGACCCAGACCGGCCGCACGCTGCGGGAGAACCACCTGCGGGTGGTGGCGGTGGTGGGCGACTCCACCGCCCGCCTGATTGCCAACCAGGCCTCGCTGAAGACGCGCGCCGGCGCCCTCCAGCGCCTGGTGGGGCGGCTTCGGGCGTCGTTGGAGGATGCCTCCCACGCCCCTCGGGGAGGGGGCGTGGTGCTGCCGGGCGGGGTGCCGTGAGCCTGCGTCGGATGACGGCGGACCAGTGGCGGACGGCCGGCCTGGCCCAGCGGTTTGACCTGGGCGCAGGCGAGGACCAGGTGGCGACGGTGAGGGCCATCTGCCGCCAGGTCGCGCTTCGGGGCGACGCTGCCCTGCGCGAGTACAGCCGTCGCTTCGACGGCTGGGCCCCCGATGGTGGGGAGCCGTTGGCTCTGGGGCCGGAGCGGCTGCGAGCGGCGCTCGATGCCCTGCCCCCTGCCCAACGCTCGGCCCTGGAGCTGGCGGCGGGGCGGATCCGGGCCTTCCATGAGGCCCAGGTCTTCTCCGACCTTGAGGGCCCGGAGGGGCTGCGGCTGATCACCCGACCCGTGCGCCGGGCGGGGCTGTACGTCCCCGGTGGGCGGGTGCCCTACCCGTCCACGGTGCTCATGACGGCGATCCCGGCCCGGGTGGCCGGGGTCCAGGAGGTCTTCCTGGCCACCCCCCCGGCGCGCGACGGCTCGGTGGCGGCCCCGATCCTGGCCGCCGCCGCCCTGGCGGGGGTGGATCGTGTGTACCGCATGGGAGGCGCCCAGGCAATCGCGGCCTTCGCCTACGGCACCGAGACGGTTCCGCGGGTGGAC
This sequence comes from Candidatus Dormiibacterota bacterium, assembly GCA_035294145.1. Lineage (GTDB taxonomy): Bacteria > Chloroflexota > Dormibacteria > Dormibacterales > Dormibacteraceae > CADDZO01. The sequence continues at coordinate 9,418 of DATGLL010000262.1, forward strand.
GTGGTCGCCGGCCCGGGCAACCTCTACGTGAACCTGGCCAAGCGCGAGGTGTTCGGGGCGGTCGGGGTGGACGCCGTGGCGGGGCCCACCGAGGTCCTGGTCGTGGCCGACCGCACGGCCCCGCCCGAGCTGGTGGCCGCCGACCTCGCCTCGCAGCTCGAGCACGACCCCATGGCCTGGGCGGTGCTGGCGACGGACTCGGCGGCGCTCGCCGATGCCGTCGAGGAGTCCTTCCGGGACCTGCTCCGGACCTTGGAGCGGGCCGAGGTGGTGCGGGCGGCGCGATGCTGCATCGTGCTGGCCTCCTCGATCGAGGAGGCCATCGGGCTCGCCAACGACTTCGGCCCCGAGCACCTGGAGCTGATCGGCGAGGAGGCCGAGCGGTGGCTGGGCCGGGTGGAGAACGCCGGGGCGGTGTTCCTGGGGCCCTCCACGCCGGTCTCGCTCGGCGACTACGTGATCGGGCCCAACCACACCCTTCCTACCAGCGGGGCCGCTCGCTTCGCCTCCCCCTTGGGGGTCTACACCTTTCTCAAGAGGTGGAGCGTGGCCCGGGTGAGCCCCGAGGGCTTGGAGACGCTGGCCGACGCTGCCAGCACCCTGGCCCGGATGGAGGGCCTGACCGCCCATGCCCACGCCATCGAGGCTCGCCGCCGACCCGGGGGCAGCCCTCGGAGGGGGGAGGGGTAGGGCGGTGAGCGGGATGAGCGAGCGTCGAGGCCGGGTGGAGCGGGTCTCGAGCGAGACCCGGCTGGTCTGCGAGCTGCGTCTCGACGGCTCCGGGCGGGCGGAGGTGGCGACCGGGGTTCCCTTCTTGGACCACATGCTGGAGCAGGTCGCCCGCTACGCACGTCTGGACCTTCGCCTGACGGGGAGCGGCGACCTGCAGGTCGACGCCCACCACACGGTCGAGGACGCCGGGATCGTGGTCGGCCGGGCGCTCTCCGAGGCCCTGGGCGACCGCGCCGGCATCGCCCGTTTCGCGCATGCCTACGCCCCCCTGGACGAGTCGCTGGCCCGGGTGGTCGTCGACCTGGGGCGGCGTCCCTACCTCTCCTACCACGTGCCCCTCGAGGGCCCGGTCGGGGCGGTGGAGCTCGAGACCCTGGAGGAGTGGTGGCGGGCCTTCGTGGTCCACGCGGGGGCCACCCTGCACGTGGACCTGATCCGGGGGCGGAACCGGCATCATGCTGCCGAGGCCTGCTTCAAGGCGCTGGGCCTGGCCTTGGGCATGGCGGTCGCGATCACCGGCGAGGGCGTGCCGTCCTCGAAAGGGCTGCTGGGATGATCGCGATCGTCGATTACGGGGTCGGCAACCTGCGCTCGGTGGAGCGGGCGCTGGCCCACGTGGGGGCGCGGCCGAGGCTGACCTCGGACCTGGACGAGCTGGCTCGGGCCAACGGGATCGTGCTCCCCGGGGTGGGGGCCTTCGCCCCCGCCCTGGAGCGACTCCAGGCGGGCAACCTCGGGCGAGGGATCGTCGAGCTGGCTCGGAAGGGACGCCCGCTGCTCGGGGTGTGCCTGGGCTACCAGCTCCTCTTCGAGGCCTCCGAGGAGCACGGCACCCACGAGGGGCTGGGGCTGCTCCGGGGGCGGGTGGTCCAGGTGCGGGGCACGGCCCGGCTGCCGGTGATCGGCTGGTGCCGGGTGCGGCAGACGGACTGGTCGCCCCTGCTCCAGGGCGTCGCCGACGGCGCCTACTTCTACTTCGTGCACTCCTACACCCCGGCCGGGTCGGCGGACGCGGTGGCCGCCACCGAGCACTCGTCGGCCGCTGCCGCGGTGCGGCTCAACGTGATGGGCACCCAGTTCCATCCCGAGAAGAGCGGGGCCGATGGGTTGAGGGTCTACGCCAACTTCCTCGCCATCTGCGGAGAGGGGTGAGATGCCTGCCAAGCGAGTCATCCCCTGCCTGGACGTGACCGCTGGGCGCGTGGTCAAGGGGGTCCGATTCGTGGACCTGAAGGACGCCGGGGACCCTGCCGAGCTGGCCGCCGCCTACGATCGGGCGGGGGCGGATGAGATCGTGTTCCTGGACATCACCGCCTCCTCCGACGAGCGTGCGATCCTGCTGGACGTGGTGGCCAGGACCGCCGACCAGGTCTTCATCCCCCTCACCGTGGGGGGAGGGGTGCGCTCGGTCGAGGACGCGCAGGCGTTGCTGTCCCATGGCGCCGACAAGGTGTCGGTCAACACCGCGGCCCTGGCCGATCCCTGGCTCATCTCCCGGGGGGCGGAGCGGTTCGGGTCGCAGTGCATGGTGTTGGCCATCGACGCCCGGCGTCGGCCCGGGGGAGGCTGGGAGGTCTTCTCCCATGGTGGCCGACGACCAACCGGCCGCGACGCTGTGGAGTGGGCCCGGGAGGGGGAGCGCCTGGGGGCTGGTGAGATCCTGCTCACCTCGATGGACCGGGACGGCACCAGGGACGGCTACGACCTCGAGCTGCTGCGGGCGGTGAGCTCCGCGGTCCGACTGCCGGTGATCGCCTCCGGCGGGGCCGGTCGCGCCGAGCACGTCTACGAGGCGCTGACCGCCGGCGGCGCCGAGGCCGCGCTGGCGGCCTCGATCTTCCACTTCGGCGACCTGACCATCGCCGAGGTCAAGGAGCACCTGGCGGCCCGGGGGGTCGAGGTACGGCCGGTGGCGGGCCGATGACCGCGGGGGGGGAGCGCCGACCGGAGGTGGCGGCGGGGGGCGAGGGGGTGTCGTCCGCCCCGACGCCCGACTTCTCGAAGGGCCTGGTCCCCGCCGTGGTCCAGGACGTCGACAACGGTGAGGTGCTGATGCTGGCCTACGTCGACGCCGAGGCCTGGCGGCGCACCTTGGAGACGGGCCATGTCTGGTTCCGCTCCCGGACCCGCGGCCTGTGGGAGAAGGGGGCTCGCTCGGGCAGTTACCTCGACCTGGTCGAGGCCCGTCTGGACTGCGATCGAGACGCGGTGCTGTTGCGGGTCCGCCCCCGGGGGCCGGTCTGTCACACCGGCGCCCACGCCTGCTTCGAGGTCGGAGGGACGATCCGCCCGGGCTGACCCCATGAGGGCCGGGCCCCACCCCTCGCGCCCCGTCGCGGCGCCCTCCCATCGCCGGTGATGACGGGACCGATCGGGGCGGTGCGGGGTCGGCGTGGATGTCCTCGTCGACGGCCCGCCTGAGGCGAGATCGAGCAGCCGGCGAGCGGGCCGGTGGGGGGCCTCGACCGGGCCAGATCATCCCTCCCCGAGACAGGTTGCTCATGGGGTGTCCGAGCTCGCGCACAAAAATCTCGTTCGTTATTTGGTGGTTGCCCTGAGGACGCACCTCTGAATCGAGGCTACCCTGCGAGATGAGTTGGTTATCGATTAGTTGGTCGTCTGAAGGTCTTCCTTATGGTTGGTGAGTTAGCTTATGAGATTATCTTTGGATTTTTGGATTAGGACGTTCTCTCTTGAGGGAGGGCTGGCGCCCCGAGCTCGCCTGGTGGCGGCCTCCTCGTCTCTCCTCCACGCCCGATCGTCCCCGGGCGGTGTCGCCGACGTTGCCATAACTCCTCCGGTCGACCCCTCGACCGTGACGTGATCAGCGTCCCGGCCTGACACCTCAGCCGTGTCTTCGAGCCTGACCCGCGCGGCGGGTGGGCAGGTCGGAGCGGTCCTGTCGGTCGGTGAGCGTGCGCAACGTGAAGCTCCTGTTGGGAGGTAAAGGACCGTGGCTGGAAGACGTATGAGCAACTTGGTTGGAAAGCTCTTTCCCTGTTCGTTCGTGGGCTCATACCCGCGACCGACCTGGTTCAACGATAATCTCGGTGGCCGAGATATCCTCCAGGCATTCCGTGACGAGGACTTCGCCCAAGCCTACAGGGACGGGGTTCGTGCGATCGTTGGGGATCAGGAGGAGGCTGGCCTTGATGTTCTTACGGATGGCCATCTCTGGTACGACAAGCACCAGGGGTTCATTGCCTCGTTCCTCCTCTACAACGTAGAGCGTATCCAGGGGATTGAGATCCAGCCCATGGCGAAGATGGGCAGCATGTTCGCTGGTGCGGCCGCCGCCGAGAGCGAGGCGATGACGGCGATGGAGGACTCCGGCCTGGACGAGGTCTTCGAGGCGACCATGAGCGCGACCATGGCCGTCACCGAGAGGCTCGAGCGGGGCCCGATGCGCCATGCGTTGAACTGGAGCCTCGCTCAAAGGTGCACGACAAAGCCGGTCAAGGCCTTCTTCGGGATGGGGCCGGTCGAACTCTCTGCCACCTTGGTCGACCGTCATTACCGTGACCGCAAGGCGCTGTTGCGTGACCTGGCCGAGATCTACCACGCCGAGATGCGAGAGGCGGTTGAGGCAGGAGCAAAGATTGTCGAGCTCGACGATCTCATCTATCTCGCCCCGCAAGACGAATGGGCCTTTGATGTCGAGATCCTCAATCGAGTCTTCGATGGGATCGATGCTTACAAGATCTGGCACTGCTGCCATGGTGGCACCCCGGCCCCCGTCGGCATGGCGCCCTACAAGGCCATGTTCCCCTATGTCAAGGAGCTTCAGGTCGACAGCTTCGACTGGAGCTTCGCGCAGACCGGCTTTCCGGACGACGAGCTGGCGTTGTTCGCCACCCCCGGGTTCGACGTCGACCTGGGGCTTGGGGTGATCAGCAACAAGAACTACCTCATCGAGACGCCCCAGCAGGTGGCGGAGGGCATCAAGAAGGCGGCTCGGCACGTGGACCCTGCCCGCATCCACCTGACCTCGGATTGCGGCCTCTTCGCCTATTCTCGGGTTGCGGCCAAGGCGAAGCTGAAGGCCATGGTCAAGGGTGCGGCGCTCGCGCGGGCAGAGCTCGCCACAGCGGTGGCCTGAGCGAGTAGCTCGAGCGCTGCCGATCCCGTGATCGGAAAAGAGCCCTCCGAGGGGGTCGGACCATGCGACCTGCTCCTCGGAGGGCTCGCAACGCCCGTCCTTAGTCCTTGCCCTCCGCGAGGCCGGGGGCGTTCGCTGCCCCACCCCGGGCGCCCGGCGCGGGTAGCCGGTGCCGCCGGCCCATCCTCGTCGGCCCGGGAGGGTCGGTGGGCCAGCCCTGGCGCGCCGTCCCGGTCAGCCATCGGGCGGGCCGACGACCGGCCCGATCAGAAGGGGATGTCCTCCGGGTCCACCTCCACGTCCCGGTCGGGAAGGGGCTCGTCTCCCGCCAAGGCCGGCCCGACCTCGCTGCCCGCCGGCTCCTCGGGGCTGATCGTGATCCGACGCTCGGCCTCGTCCAGGATGGCGGTGCAGCGCGCGAGGTAGCGGCGCCCCTCCTCGACCGCACGCAAGGCCTCCTCGAGCGCGAGGTCCCCGCGCTCCAGGAGCGTGATCCTCTTCTCCAGCTCGGCCAGGGCCTCCTCGTAGGTGAGCTGCCGCTCGGTGGCCTCGCTCATCCTTCCTTCCTCACCTCCTCGACGAGCGCGCCCAGGCTGCCCAGCCCGAGCAGGATCTCGACCCGACGCCCCGCCTCGGCCTCCGTGGCGGAGCGGAGCACGTGCTGGGTCTCGGCGTCCCTGGTGATGCTGTAGCCACGTCCCAGCACCCCGCTCGGGTCCAGGGCGCGTAGCCGCTCGGCCCGCGAGGCGAGCTGGGAGCGCTCCTCCGCCAGTCGACGCCGGATCAACCGATCCAGGGTCGGCCCAACCCGTCGGCGCTCGAGCTCGGCAGCTCGGCGGGGCACCACCGCCGCCGTTGCCCGCTCCAGGTCCGCGGCCAGCCTCGTGAGCTCCTCCCGCTCGGCCCTCAACCGGTCTCGGCCGATCCGAGCCAGGCGTTCCCGGCGCCCGGCCAGCTCTCGCTCCCGCTGGGGGATCCACCGGCGGGGGTCGTGGCGGTCCAGGGTCGCCTCCAGCTCCCGCAACCGCTGGCGCCGGAGGGCGACCTGGGCGGCGAGGCGGGCCCCGAGCCGGGCCGCCGAGGCGCGGCCGCTCAGGTAGGAGCGGCGCTCCCGGAGGAGCGCGATCCCTCGGGCGCGGAGGGTCGAGGCCAAGCTCTCCAGCCTCCGGCGCTCCTCGGCAAGGCGCCGTGAGGGCGAGAAGAGGCCGAGTCGATGCTCGAGGGCGGCCAGCCGCTCCCGCTCGCGCCGGAGCTTGGCGTGGGCCCCGTCCCGGAGCCGGCCCGCCGACCGCTGGAGCGCCTGCTCCAGGTCGGCCCTGACCGGCACCACTCGGCTGGCGGCGGCGGTCGGGGTGATCGCGGTGACGTCAGCGACGAGGTCGGAGAGGAAGACGTCGGGGCCGTGCCCGATGGCGCTCACCACCGGGACGGGGCAGGCCATCACCGCGCGCACCACCGGCTCGGTGTTGAAGCTGAACAGCTCCTCGAAGGAGCCACCGCCGCGGGCCAGGATCACGACGTCGACGAAGCCCTCCCGGCGCACGCGCTCGAAGGCGTTGACGATGCTGGCAGCCGACGCCGCCCCCTGAACCTTGGCGGCGTAGAGCCGGATCTCCATGTTCGGGAACCGCTCCCAGATCGTCTGCTTGATGTCCTCCTGGACCTTGCCCACGGTCGAGGTGATGACGCCGACCCGACGCGGTAGCTTTGGCAGCGGACGCTTCCGCCGCTCGTCGAAGGCCCCCTCCGCCTCCAGACGGGCGTACAGCTCGGCGTACTGACGGCGCAGGTCGCCCTCGGCGTCGTACTCGATGCCGTCGACGAGCACCGAGAATCGGCCGTAGGGGGCGTAGAGGTCGAAGCGCTCGACGGTGAAGACGAAGGTCTTGCCCTCCTCGGGGATGGCCTTGGTGCGCGCGAGCTGGAAGTTGAAGATCTTGGCCTCGATCTTGCCGCCCTCGTCCTTGACCGTGAACCGGGTGATCTTCTCGGCCCGTTGGATCCCCATCACCTCGCCCCTGAACCTCACCCCCCGCAGGCAGCCGAGGGTCTGGTTGACGAGCTCGGCGAGCTCGGGGATGGAGAGGGGCTGCTGCTCCTCTGCCTCGGCGGGCTTCGGATGGAGGACGGACATCGGCTCCCCGTGGTAAGCGGTCAGGTGACGGACGTGATGGGTTGAATGGTAGAAGACGCGCTGGGGCGTGTCGTGGCCGACCCTGGCGGGGCGGGGCCGGGTCATTGCATAAACATGCAGGTTGTCTGTATGTTTATGCGGCAAATGGCGACTGAGCGACCTGTGACGACCCCAGATGGCGAGCGCTGAGCGCAGGGTCCGGGTGGCGGTGGCCGGCGCTAACGGGTACGCGGGCATGACGCTGGTGCACCTCCTCGCCCGGCATCCGGGCGTCGAGCTTGTGCAGCTCACCTCGCGCTCGTTCGCCGGTCACCCCTACCAGGCGGTCTTCCCCCTCCTGGAGCTGGAGGGCCGGTTCGTCGAGGAGGTGGACCCCTCGGCGGTGGAGGTGGTGTTCAGCTGCCTTCCCCACAACGTGGGGGCCGACCGGGCGGCCGGCTGGCTGGGGGCAGGGGCACGGGTGATCGACATGAGCGCCGATTTCCGCCTCCGGGATGCCTCCCTCTACCCGATCTGGTACCGCCAGGAGCATCCGGCGCCGCAGCTGCTGGAGGAGGCCGTCCTTGGCCTCCCCGAGCTGCATGCGGCGGAGATCCGAGCGGCCCGTCTGGTGGCGGTGCCGGGCTGCTACGCGACCGCATCGATCCTGGCCCTGGCCCCGGCGGTGGTGGCCAGGCTCGCCGGCCCGGACGTGGTCGTGGATGCCAAGTCCGGGGTGTCGGGGGCGGGCCGGAGCCCGGGGCTGGGGACGCACTTCGCCGAGGTCGGCGAGTCGCTCCACGCCTACGCGATCGGTGGCCACCGTCACCTGGCTGAGCTGGAGCAGGAGCTGGGGCGCCTGGCCGATGGAAGCCCTCCCCGGCTCACCTTCGTCCCCCACCTGGTGCCGATGGTGCGGGGCATCCTGGTCACCTGCTACTTCGACCTCAGGGGCTCGCTTGATGCCCTGGTCGGCACCTATCGCGAGTTCTACCGGGGGCAGCCCTTCGTCAGGGTGCTGGGACAGACGCCGGCGACCAAGCTGGCGAGCCACACCAACTACTGCCTGATCCACGTGGCCGCGCAAGGTCCGAAGGCGGTGGTGACGGCGGCCATCGACAACCTGGTCAAGGGGGCCTCGGGGCAGGGGGTCGAGTGCTTCAACCTCGTCTTCGGGTTCGATCGCGACGAGGGGTTGAGGAGCCCCGTGCAATGGCCTTGACCCCGTCCTACCGGATCCTGCCCGGCGGGGTGACCGCACCCCGGGGCTGGCGCGCCGGGGCGGCTGCCTGCGGCATCAAGGCGGCGACGGCCGGGGAGTCCGCCTACCTGCCCTCGGCCGGGGATCGGGAGGACCTGACCGTGGTCGTTGCCGACCGCGTCTGCGACGCTGGCGGCGTGTTCACCACCAACCGGGTCAAGAGCGCCTCGGTGGTGATCGACCAGCTCCACCTGCGGCACAACCGGGTGCAGGCGCTGGTCGTGTGCTCGGGCAATGCCAACGCCTGCACCGGCGCCCAGGGCTTCCGCGACGCGCTCCAGATGGCCAAGCTCACCGCCGACCGGTTGGACCTCGACCCCGACCAGGTGCTGGTGGGGACCACCGGGGTGATCGGTCGCTACCTGCCCATGGAGGCGGTGAAGCGGGGGATCGCCGAGGCCTGTGCCGGGCTCAGCCCGGCTGGTGGGGAGGCCGCGGCCCGGGCCATCATGACCACGGACACCGTCCCCAAGCTGCACGCGGTCGAGCTGGAGGTGGACGGGGTGCCGGTGCGGGTGGGCGGGATGGCCAAGGGCTCGGGCATGATCCACCCCAACATGGCGACCATGCTGGCCTTCGTCACCACCGACGCGGCGGTGGCCCCGGGCTGGGTGGGATCGGTGGTGAGGCGGGTGGCCGATCTGAGCTTCAACCAGGTCACGGTGGACGGCGACACCTCGACCAACGACACCTTCCTCATCCTGGCTGGAGGGGCGGCGGGCAACCCGCCGGTGCGGCCCGGGAGCCTTCAGTCGGAGCTGCTGGAGCGAGCGATCACCGACGTGGCCCGCGAGCTGGCCCGGAAGATCGCCCGTGACGGGGAGGGCGCCACCCGTCTGATCACGGTGCGGGTGGGTGGCGCCCCTGACGATCGGCAGGCGCGGCTGGCGGCCCGGGCGGTGGCCTCCAGCAACCTGGTCAAGGCCGCCATCCATGGCGGGGACCCGAACTGGGGCCGGATCGTCTGCGCCCTCGGCTACAGCGGCTGTGAGCTGGCCGTCGATCGCCTCACCGTGACCGTCGCCGGCCTGACCGTCTTCACCGCCGGCTCTGGGGTCGAGGTCGACCTGAACGCGGTTCGACGTGCCTTCCAGCAGGCTGAGATCGAGATCGTGGCCGACCTGGGGCTGGGCGAGGGTCGGGCCGAGGCCTGGGGCTGCGACCTCTCCCAGGACTACGTGCGGATCAACGCGGAGTACACGACATGAGCCCAGCGCCGGCTGGGACAGGGGCGGTTGGATGACGATCGATGTCAACGAGCGGGCCCAGGTGCTGGTCGAGGCGCTGCCCTACATCAGGCGCTTCCACGGTCAGGTCGTGGTGGTGAAGCTGGGGGGCAACGCCATCGAGCAGCGCAAGGAAGAGACGTTGCTCGACGTGGTGCTGCTGCGCTACGTGGGCATGCTGCCGGTCCTGGTGCACGGGGGAGGCCCGGAGATCACCGCCCTCAGCCGACGGCTGGGGCTGCCCGCGGAGTTCCGGAACGGCCTCAGGGTCACCGACCCGGCCACGATGGAGGTGGTCAAGATGGTGCTCACCGGCAAGGTGAGCCCGGACCTGGTGGCCACCCTGAACCGGCTCGGGGGCCAGGCCGTGGGGATGTCCGGGGAGGACGGCCCCACGATCATCGCCGAGCCTCTGGATCCCGACCTGGGCCTGGTAGGGCGGGTGGTGCAGGTGAACCAGGAGCCGATCACCGCCCTGCTGCAGCGGGGCTACGTGCCCGTCATCGCCTCCATCGGCCTCGGCTACGACGGCCAGTCGTACAACATCAACGCCGACACCGTGGCCGCGGAGATCGCGGTGGCGCTGGGTGCGGCCAAGCTGATCCTGCTCACCGACGTGCCCGGCGTGCTCGACGGCGAGCAACGGGTCATCCCCGAGCTGGGCCGCGAGGAGGCGCGGCGCCTGGTCGATGAGGAGCGCGTCAGCGGCGGCATGATCCCGAAGCTCGAGGCCTGCCTGCGCTCGCTCGAGGTCGTTCCTCAGGCCCACATCGTCGACGGCCGGCAGCCGCACGCCCTGCTGCTCGAGCTCTTCACCGAGTCGGGGATCGGCACCATGGTCATGCGGGAGGCGAGCAAGGGATGACCACACCGGAGCTGATCGAGGCCGAGCGAACCTACCTCATGGGCACCTTCAACCGGCTGCCGGTCACCCTGGTCGAGGGGCGAGGGGCGCTGGTGCGCGACGACACCGGGCGGGAGTACGTGGACCTGGTGGCCGGGATCGCGGTCAACCTGCTCGGCCACGCTCACCCGGCGGTTGCGCGAGCGGTCGCGGAGCAAGCAGGGCGCCTGATCCATGCCTCCAACCTCTACTACACCGAGCCCCAGGTGTCCCTGGCCCGGCGACTGGTCGAGCTCTCCTTCCCCAGCCGGGTGTTCTTCGCCAACAGCGGGGCCGAGGCCAACGAGGCCGCGATCAAGGTCGCCCGCAAGTGGGGGAAGCTTCACCGCGGAGGGGCCTACGAGATCATCACCGCCGAGGGGTCCTTCCACGGGCGCACCCTGGCCACGGTGACGGCCACCGGCCAGCCCAAGTACTCCGCCCCCTTTGCGCCCCTGCCCCCGGGCTTCGTACACGTGCCCTACGGCGACCTGGAGGCGATCCGCCGGGCCACCAGCGAGCGGACGGTGGCCGTGATGCTGGAGCCGGTGATGGGCGAGGTCGGGGTCGTGCCCCCGCCGGAGGGGTACCTGGAGGGGGTGCGCGCCTGGTGCGACCGTCAGAACCTGCTCCTGATCCTGGACGAGGTCCAGACCGGCCTCGGTCGCACCGGTCGGTGGTTCGCCCACCAGCACCACGGGATCACCCCCGACGTCATGACCCTGGCCAAGGGCCTCGGGGGTGGCGTGCCCATCGGCGCCTGCCTGGCCGCGCCTCGGGCCGACGTGCTCGAGCCTGGCGACCATGGGTCGACCTTCGGTGGCAACCCGCTGGCCTGCAGCGCTGCCCTGGCGGTGCTCGACGTGGTCGAGTCGGAGGGGTTGGTGGGCCATGCCGCGGAGATGGGGGAGGCGCTGCAGGCGGTCCTGCGGGGTCTGGACGGCGTCGAGGTGGTGCGCGGGCGAGGCCTGATGCAGGCGGTGGTGTTCAAGGAGCCGGTGGCGAGGCGCTTCCAAGCACGATGCCTGGAGGAGGGAGTCATCGTCAACGCGGTCGACGAGCGGACGGTGCGCACGGTGCCGCCGCTCGTGATCACGCCGGCCGACCTGGAGCGGGCGGCGGCCGGGATGCGGCGCGCTCAGGCCGGAGCGTGAAGGAGCGCCGCCAGCAGGCGATCCTGGAGGTGGTGCGCGGGGCGCGCGTCCAGACCCAGCAGGAGCTGGCCCGGGCGCTGGCCGAGCGTGGGTTCCGCACCACCCAGGCCACCGTCTCCCGTGACATCCAAGAGCTGGGCCTGGTCCGGACCGGCGCCGGCTACCGGGAGGCGGCCTCGATCGCGAGCCAGTTGGTGCTCTCGATCCACCAGGTGGAGTTCCTGGCGGTGGTCCGCACCACCCCCGGGAGCGCCAGCCTGGTGGCGCGAGTGGTGGACGAGTCGAAGTTGGAAGGCGTGGTCGGGACGGTGGCCGGCGACGACACCATCCTGGTGGTGCTGGACGATCACGCCGCCGGTGCGACGTTGAGGAGGTTCCTGGGTGCCGGAGTGTAAGAGGCTGGTGCTCGCCTACTCGGGCGGGCTGGATACGTCCGTGGCCATCCGCTGGCTGGCCGAGCGGGGCTACGAGGTGGTGGCCCTGACCGTCGATCTCGGGGAGAAGAAGGATCTGCAGGAGATCCAACGACGGGCGCTTCGCACGGGCGCGGTGGCCGCCTACGTGGTCGACGGCCGGATCGCCTTCCTGCGCGATTTCGTGTGGCCCTCGCTCCAGGCGGGCGCGATGTACGAGCGGGAGTACCCGCTGGCGACGGCCCTGGGGCGGCCGTTGATCGCGGCCTTGCTGGTCGAGGTCGCCCGTCGGGAGGGGGCGGTCGCGATCGCCCACGGCTGCACCGGCAAGGGCAACGATCAGGTTCGCTTCGACGTGACCGCCGCGGCCCTGGCGCCGGAGCTGGAGGTGGTGGCCCCGGTGCGCGACTGGGGGATGAACCGTGAGGACGAGCTTGAGTACGCCCGCTGCCACGGCATCGAGGTTCCGGTGACCTCGGGCTCCCCCTACTCGGTGGACGAGAACCTCTGGGGCCGCTCGATCGAGGCTGGGGCGCTCGAGGACCCGTGGCAGGAGCCGCCCTCGGACGTCTGGGCGTGGACGGTCGACCCGGAGCGAGCCCCGGACGAGCCCGCCTACCTGGAGATCGGGTTCCAGGAGGGGACGCCGGTGACCCTGGACGGCCGTCAGCTGCCGGCGGTGGAGCTGGTGGAGACGCTCAACCGGCTGGGAGGCGCCCATGGGGTGGGCCGCATCGACCACCTGGAGAACCGTCTGGTCGGGATCAAGTCGCGCGAGGTGTACGAGGCCCCGGCGGCGACGCTGCTCCTCCAGGCCCACCAGGCCCTGGAGGATCTCACCCTGACCAAGGACGTCGCCCGCTTCAAGGAGCAGGTGGCCGCTCAGTGGGCCCAGCTGGTGTACGACGGCCTCTGGTTCAGCCCCTTGCGGGAGGCGCTCCAGGCCTTCGTCGTCGCCACCCAACGCCACGTGACCGGTCAGGTACGGCTCAAGCTGTACCGGGGGCAGGCGATGGTGGTGGGGCGCAAGGCGCCGGGGCAGCTCTATCGCCCCGAGCTGGCGACCTACGGGCGCGGCGATCGGTTCGACCAGGGGGCTGCGGCCGGCTTCATCAAGCTCTTCGGGCTCGCCACGCGGACCGCAGCCGAGGTGCAGGGGCGGCTCTCGACCCTGGACCTGGAGCGCCTCCTGCCCGCCGAGGTCAGGCGGCTGACGCCGTGACCGGAGAGGGGGGAGCGGCGTCAGCCGGTGGGGGCGGGCTCCACGTCATCGCCCCCCTCGGGGGTGGCGATGCCCCGATCGAAGGCGGCGAGGCGCCCGCCGTGACGGCGGGCGAGGGCGAGCAGGTAGGCGTCCCTGACCTGGCGATGGGTCGCCCCCAGACCGGAGCCGAGGTGGGGGCCGACCACCGGTTCCAGGTCGTCCTTAATGAGGCGATGCCCCGGTACCTGGCGGATGCGCTCCAGCATCGTCAGCGCCTCGCGCGGCGTGGCCGCGGTGGGGGTGGCCGAGACGCTGGAGGAGACCCGCACGAGGCCGGCCTCGGTCAGCGGCGTCGTCGCCCAGGGGGCGTCACGCCGACGGCGGAACCAGTCGAGCGCTGGGCGATGATGGACGTCGAGGAGGTACCTCAGCCCTCTTCGAGGGCGGCCCGGACCATCCCGCCCATGATCGGTGGGCTGGCCTCGGGGACGTCGTCGTCCAGGTTGACCGTGGTTCGCATGGCGTCGTCATGCCGTCGCATCACGATGCGACGCTCCCTGGCTGCCCCCTCGGTCCCCACCGGTGCGCTCTGGGGCCGTCGGGGGACGACCTGATGCCGTCCCGGCCCCCCCAGGGAAAGCTCTACGGTGGCCGCTTCGCCGAGGGGCTGCTGCCCGAGCTGGAGCGGTTCGCCTCCTCGCTCGCCCTCGACCTGCGCCTGGCCCCCTTCGACGTCGCCGGCTCCATTGCCCATGCCCGTGGCCTGCGCGCGGCCGGCCTGATCACCGAGGGGCAGCTGCGGGGCATCGAGCGTGGCCTGGGCCAGGTGGCGGCGGAGATCGCCGCCGGCACCTTCCGTTTCCACGAGACGGATGAGGACGTCCACACCGCGGTTGAGCGCCGCCTCACCGAGCTCTACCCGGACGGCGGTGCCCGGCTCCATACCGGGCGCTCCCGGAACGATCAGATCGCCCTTGATCTTCGGCTCTTCTGTCGAGCGGCCTGCGCCCGCTTGGTTCGCGCCCTGGCCGACCTGAGCGTGACCCTGGCCGAGCGGGCGATGGCCATGGACCAGCTGATCATGCCCGGCTACACCCATCTCCAGCGTGCCCAGCCGGTGCCGGTCGGCCAGCATCTGCTCGCCCACGCGCAGCCCTTGCTGCGGGACGCCACCCGCGTGCGCCATGCCTATGAGGCGGCCGACGAGATGCCGTTGGGGGCTGGCGCCCTGGCCGGCAGCACCCTCCCCCTCCGCCGGGAGGTGGTCGCCGCCGAGCTCGGCTTCAGCCGCCTGGCCGCCAACACCATGGACGCGGTTGCCGACCGCGACTTCCTCCTCGACCTCCTCCACGCCGGGGTCTCGATCGCCGTCCATCTGAGTCGTCTGGCCGAGGACATCGTCCTCTGGGCCAGCGCAGAGTTCGGCTTCGTGCGCCTCCCCGACCGGGTGGCGACCGGCTCCAGCCTCATGCCCCAAAAGAAGAACCCGGACGTGGCCGAGCTCGTCCGGGGGCGTAGTGGTCGGGCCTTGGGGGGCTACGCTGCCTTGGTCACGGTCCTCAAGGGGCTGCCCCTGGCCTACGATCGCGACCTCCAGGAGGACAAGGTCGCCCTCTTCGCCGTGGTCGACAACGCCGAGTCCTGCCTGGAGGCGACGAGGCTCCTGGTCGCGGAGTTGGACTTCGACCCGGCGCGACTGGCGGCCTCGCTGGAGGATCACGGGCTGTACGCGACCGATGCCGCCGAGCGGCTGGTGGCCGAGGGCGTCCCCTTCCGCCAGGCCCACCACCGGGTGGCCGACCAGGTGCGGGCGGGCGAGTTCCGGGCGCCATGGGGGCCGGAGCGGTCGGTCGAGCTACGTCGCCTCGACGTGATCGGCCAAGCCCGTGCGGTCCGTCGTGAGGCGGCGCGCCTTCGCCGCTGGGCCAAGGCCCATCCCCCACCCCTGCCCACCCCGACCCCGCCGAGACGGGGTGAGGGACAACCTCACATCACCGCTGGATGATAAAATCCGCGACTTCGTATGGAGGAGCGACCGGTCCTACTCACCAGAGAGGGGCTTCGCCGGCTGGAGGAGGAGCTGGAGCAGCTGGTCCGGGTGCGCCGAGAGGAGGTGGCGGAGCGGATCCGGCGGGCCCGGGAGTTCGGCGACATCGCCGAGAATGCGGAGTACACGGAGGCGAAGAACGAGCAGAGCCTGGTCGAGGGACGCATCGCCACCCTTGAGGCCATGATCCGCAACGCCGTGGTGATCGAGAACGAGCCCCGCGAGGAGGGGGTGGCGGCGGTGGGGGCACGGGTCGTGGTCGAGTTCGAGGATGGCGACCAGACCGCCTACTCGATCGTGGGCCCGGCGGAGGCCGATCCCCTGCGCGGGCGGATCTCCAACGAGAGCCCGCTGGGGAGAGCGCTGCTCGGGCATCGGGCCGGTGACGTGGTGGAGTGGAGCTCGCCCAACGGGACGAGCTGGGTGAAGATCCTCGCCGTGGAGTAGCCGAGGCCTCGGCGGGCCCGGCGACGCACCGGGGGTTGGCTTCCGCGTACGCTTGTCGCCTGCGTGACCGACCTCGAACCGATCGATGATCTCCCGGCCGCCCTCCGTGACCGTCGGCAGAAGCTTGAGCGCCTGATCGCGGAGGGGGTGGAGCCCTATGTGGGGCGTTTCTCCCGCACCCACACCACGGCGGAGGCGCTGTCCCTGTTGGGGGCCAGCCCGGACGGGGTCACGGCCCCGGTGACCGTCGCTGGCCGGCTGATGACGCGGCGGGGGCAGGGTGGGATGGCGTTCGCCGACCTCCAGGACGGCGCCGGGCGCATCCAGCTCGTCGCCCGGCGGGACGCGCTTGGTGAGGAGGCGTACCGTCGCTTCCTGCAGCTCGACCCCGGCGACGTGGTCGGCGCCTCGGGGCCCGTTCGGCGCACCCGGCGGGGCGAGCCCAGCGTGTGGGTCGAGTGCTTCACCTTGCTCAGCAAGTCGCTGCGCCCGTTGCCCGACAAGTGGCATGGGCTGCGGGACATCGAGACCCGCTATCGCCAGCGCTACCTGGACCTGATCGCCAACCCCGAGGCCCGTCAGGTCTTCGTCGCCCGCTCCCGGATCATCTCGGCGATCCGGGCCCTGCTGGATGGCAAGGGATTCCTGGAGGTGGAGACGCCGGTCCTCCAAGAGGTGCCGGGAGGGGGCCACGCCCGGCCCTTCCGGACCTATCACCAGGCCTTGCACCGCGAGCTCTTCCTGCGCATCGCGCTCGAGCTGCACCTGAAACGGCTCGTGGTCGGTGGGATGGAGCGCGTCTACGAGATCGGCCGCGTATTCAGGAACGAAGGGCTGTCGCCCAAGTACAACCCGGAGTTCACGATGCTCGAGTGCTACCAGGCCTACGCCGACTACGAGGACATGATGCGGCTGACCGAGGAGATCGTGGTGGCGGCGGCCCGGGCGGCCGGGCGCCCCCTGGTGGCGGACTACCAGGGGCGCTCCCTCGACCTCCGCCCCCCCTTCCGGCGGGCACGCATGGTGGACCTGGTGCGTGAGGCCACGGGGCGGGAGCTGGCCGGGGTGGAGCTGGCGGAGGCCTACGAGGAGCTGGTCGAGCCCAACCTGTGGGACCCCACCTTCGTGGTCGACTACCCGGTGGAGATCTCGCCGCTGGCCCGGCGCCGCGACGACGACCCCCGGTTCGTGGAGCGCTTCGAGCTGGTGGCGGTCGGCCGTGAGCACGCCAACGCCTTCACCGAGCTGACCGACCCGGTCGACCAGCGACGCCGCTTCGAGGCCCAGGCGGCGGAGCGGGCCGCCGGGGACGAGGAGGCGCATCCGTTCGACGAGGACTTCCTGCGCGCGCTCGAGTACGGGTTGCCCCCAACCGGAGGGCTTGGGGTGGGCATCGATCGCTTGGTCATGCTCCTCACCGACCAGGCCGCCATCCGGGACGTGATTCTCTTCCCACAGCTGAAGGAGGAGGGCTGAACCGTGCTCTCGTTGGAGTTCATCCGTCATCATCCGGACGAGGTGCGCCGAGCCGCCCAGCTCAAGGGGGAGACGGCCCCGGTGGACGAGATCCTCGACCTGGATCGTCGCTGGCGCGAGGCGACCACCCGGGCGGAGCGCTCACGGGCGGAGCAGAACGCGCTCTCGAAGGAGTTCGCACGGACCAGGGATCAGGCCCTGCTCCCCCGCATGAGGGAGCTGGCGGAGTCGGTCAAGCGCGCCTCCGCCGAGGCCGACGAGCTCCGGCGGCGGCTGGACGACCTCCTGCTCGAGGTCCCCAACGTGTTCCACGAGAGCGTGCCGGTGGGGGAGACCGAGGCCGACAACGTGGTCGTCCGAGCGTGGGGGGAGCCGCCCTCCTTCGACTTCGAGCCCCGTACCCACTACGAGATCGGCGAGGCGCTGGACATCATGGACTTCGAGCGGGCCGCGCGCGTGGCCGGGTCACGGTTCGCCTTCCTCAAGGGGCAGGGCGCCCGCCTGGAGCGGGCCTTGGCCCAGTTCATGCTCGACCTGCACACCAAGGAGCATGGGTACACGGAGGTCCTGGCGCCCTTCTTGGTCACCACCTCGTCGATGGTGGGGACCGCGCAGCTGCCCAAGTTCGGTGAGGACGCCTTCCGTGTGGAGGGCCGTGACCTCTGGCTGATCCCCACCGCCGAGGTGCCGGTCACCAACCTCCACCGCGAAGAGATCCTGGATGGGGCGCGGCTGCCCTTGAGCTACGTCGCCTACTCGCCCTGCTTCCGCTCCGAGGCGGGGGCGGCGGGGAAGGACACCCGGGGCTACATCCGCCTCCACCAGTTCTCCAAGGTCGAGCTGGTGAAGCTGGTCGAGCCAGAGCGCTCGCTCGAGGCGTTGGAGGAGCTGACCCGGCACGCGGAGGAGGTCCTGCGCCGGCTGGGCCTGCACTACCGGGTGGTGGCCATGTGCACCGGCGACCTGGGCTTCGCTCAGTTCAAGAAGTACGACCTCGAGGCATGGTGCCCGGGCCTGAGGCGCTACCTGGAGGTCTCCTCCTGCTCGGTCTTCAACGACTTCCAGGCGCGACGGGCCAACCTGCGCTACCGGCCCGCGCCCGGGGAGCCGCCGCGGTTCGTGCACACCCTAAACGGCAGCGGCCTGGCCTTGACCCGGACCATCGACGCCTTGCTCGAGACCTACCAGCGGGTGGATGGCACGGTGGCCGTGCCCGAGGTCCTGCGCCCCTACATGGATGGCTGCGAGCTGATCGGCGCCGCCTGACCGCCCCACCTGGCCGGGCTCGGCCGCCAGTGGGGGAGGGGACGACGACGCCCGCTCAACGCCACCAGGGCCGGTGGGTGGCCTCCGCCGCCGCTGCCACCGAGGGCTCGAGGTCGGCGGCGAGGAGGTCCAGCTGCCCCAACCACTCGGCGGTGGAGACGATCGCGATCGCCGATCGGCCAGCCGTCGATCCCTCGGTGCCGTCCCAGCTCCTCAGGCACGAGGTTGCCGCCAGTCGCAGCCCGAGGGTGGGGAGCCGGCCGGGCGCGCTCGTCGGTGGCACCCTCTCCAGCCGGTCCGCCAGCCAGAGGAAGGTGGAGCCCAGGCGCCATGCCAGGCGCCGTAGCGACCTGGCCTCCCTGGCGCAGGAGCGAGCCTGATAGCCAGCGCCCGTCATCAGCTCGGCGAGGTCGGCGACGAGGAGGACGTGGTCGATCGCGGCCACCAGGAAGGCCCAGCGCTCGACCGGCAGACGTCTGGACCCTCGCTCGTTCAGGAGCTGCTCGAAGGCCTCCCCAGCTCGGTCACGGGCCTCGATCGCCGCCTGCCGCATGGCCCGCAGACTGGTGCCAGCTCGGTCCTCCCCCTCCTGGGCGTCGAGCACCAGGACGGATGCGGTCTCCAGGAGGCTGGCGAGGCGGCGATAGGCCGTGGCGAGCGCCCGGCACAGCTGCCGGCGGGCGCCGTGAGGCCACAGGAGCACCCCGGCCACCAGGCTCACGCCGGCGCCCACGAGGATGTCCTCGACCCTCACCAGCCCCACCCGCCAGCCGACGGGGGTGATGAGGTTGAAGAGCACGACCAGCTGCACCGAGAAGGCAGCCTGGCCCACGACGGGGTGGAGGCGCGAGGTCGAGGTGGCGAGGAAGATGGCCACCGGGAGCGCCGCCCAGAGGAGCGGCGCGCGAAGGCCCACGACGGTGGCGAAGGCGGCCCCGATCGCCACCCCGAGCACCGTGCCGCCGATCACCTGCAAGGCTGCCCGTCCCGTGCCGAGGGCGTTGGAGCGAAGGACGGAGAGCGTGCCCAGCACCACCCAGAAGGCGTGGTCCAGCTTCAGGAGCCGCGCCACCAGCACGCTCACTGACAGCCCGATGGCCGCCCTGAGGCTGGTCTGGAGCACCGTGGAGGCGGGGGACAGGTGGGTGTGGACCGTGCCTCGGATCCGATGCACCACCCCTCGCGCCCCTCGGTGGTGGGGCGTTCCGGCGGGCAGGGGGAGGCCGCCCTCCTCGAAGGGGCGTCCGGCGGCGAGGGTGGCGTTGGCGCCGATGGCCAGGCACAGGTAAGAGACCCGCCGCAACCAGTGGTCGGCCTCGAGGCCGGCGAGCACCTCCTCGGCCGGGGCCCCAGCCCGCAGCCGGGCAGCCGCCCAGCGGTCGAGGGCCAGCCGGTGCTCCACGCGCGCGTGCTGCAGGGCATCCAGGTCGGGGGGTGGGCCCCCGGTCAGCACCCCGGCGCTGGCCTCAAACGACCCGGCGACAGCAGCGGCAAGCTGGGTCCCCTCCGCAAGGCAGGGATGGTGCTCAGGCCCGGGACCGGCGGCGAAGCCGAAGCTCAGGGCTCGGGCCAGCTCGGTGACCAGCTGCGCCAGCGCCCGGTCGCGGCGGGTGGGGCCAGCTGGCCGGTGCGAGGTGGCGGCATAGGCACGCTGCGCCGCCAGCACCGCCTCCCGCGCCTGCTCCTCTGCCTCGGTGCCGCCTCGGCCGTCTCGGGTTGATCGGACCAAGTCGGCCAGGGCTCGGCAGGCGGTCGCTGCCTGCGCTCGCCACGCCTGACGCTCGTGCTGGGGCCAGAGGAGCAGCACGGCCACGGTGGCGCTGGCGGTCGCCGGCAGCCAGCCGGCGAGCCGGGCAGGGATGGCGTCGAGGGGGGCGGGGACGGTCGCGGCGAGGACGTAGGCGAGGAGCAGGGCTGGCTGGGCGCCGGCGACGTAGCCGCCGAGGACGCCGGCGAACTGCACGGCGAAGGCGACCGCCAGCATCGCCAGGGCTGCGCTCCAGGGCTGCAGGGAGACGGCGGTGCCGAGCGCGATCAGGGCCGAGCAGACCAGGGCGGTGACGGTGTAGGCCAGGGCCCGAGCCTGGGCGGGGCCGCCGAAGCTGATGAGGGCCAGGAAGGTGAAGGCCCCGAAGGCGACGAAGATGGTCACCTGCGCCTCTCCCACGACCTGATGGGCGAAGGCGAAGAGACCGGTCGTGATCAGGGCTGCCCGGCCTGCCCGCCGGGAGTCGGCCGACGTCAGGTCCTTGACCCACGCCCTGAGCGTCCGGGTGAAGGGACGCATCCTCGACCTCTCAGCGTCGGCTGGCGGCCTGGGCCTGCAGGGCAGCCAGCCCGCTCAGCTGGGGGAAGCGATGTCGGGCCAGCAGGTAGGCACCGACCCCGAGGAGGGAGGCCACGCCGGTGGTGAAGGCCCGCTGCAGCAGGGCGGCGGCGGTGGCCAATCCCGGCGGGAGCCCGAGCAGGATGAGCGCACCCACGGTGGTCGCCTCGTTCGCTCCTGCCCCGCCCGGGATCAGGCTGACCGCGCCTCCCACGTAGGCGATGGCCAGCACGAAGGTGGCCTCCCACCAGGTGACCGTGTGCACACCCAAGCCCTCCACCACCAGCCAGAAGAGCGTGGCCGCGACCAAGACCCGCCCCAGGTCGAGGCTGGACCAGCCGGCCGTGTCGGCGCGGTGCAGGAGCCGGACGGTCTCGTGCTGGAGCTCGTCGATCTGGGAGAGGAAGCGGCGCAGCAACGGCGCGCGCGCCACCAGGGCGTGGACGGCGCGGAAGAGCGGGGGCACGGTGAGGATGGCGAGGATGAGGGCGATGCCGAGGAGGGTGATGGTGATCACGAGGGGGGAGGCGTGGAGCTGCACCAGGGCGGGGAGGGCGGCGAGCACGAGGAGGAGGGTGAAGCTCAGCTCCTGGACGGTGACCGTGGCCGCCGCGTCGCCGAACTCGGCGTCGCTCACCTCGGTGACGAAGATGGCGCGGGTCAGGTCGCCCAGGGGGAGGATGGCGGTGATCGCCTGCCCGGCGACGCTGAGCAGGATGGTGTCCCTGGCCCGGAGGTTGATGTCCAACTCCCGGAGGAGGAAGTGCCATCGCATGCCTTGTAGGATCGGGATGGCCACGGCGGCGGCGAGGATGGCCGGCAAGAGCCTGAGGTCGAAGCGATCGATGGCTGCGGCGAAGCTGCTGGGATCGAGACCCAGCACCAGCGCGACCAGGGCCGCCACGCCCAGCCCGATCGGCAGCAGGGTGCGCAGGTGCCCACGCAGCCATTGCCATGACCTCATCTCACCCTGACCGATGCGATGGTGGATGGATGACCTCATCCTTCATCGCGACGACGTCCCGTGGGGCCGTCGGCCACAGCCAGAGCCTACCGGGGCCGGTGCCGAGGCGTCCGCAGGGAATCCGGGGGCTGCCGGGATCAGGCAGCCCGGGCGGCGCAGCCGGGGACCAGGCCCAGGTCGCTCTTGGCCGCGAGCACCCGGTGGACCGCCTCCTCCACCTGGGCATGGAAGGACGGGTCGGCGCCCATCCGGGCTCGGACCGCTTGCTCCATCGGGGTGACGTCGGCGGGCTGCATGGTCAAGATCAGGTCCCCGCCGGCAGCGAGGAAGCGGACCGCCCGCTCGGGCATGGGCACGTCCTGGACGGCGGCCGCTGCCCCCAGGTCGTCGGACATCACCACGCCCTGGAAGCCGAGGTCACCACGCAGGACGTGCTGGATGACGGCAGGGGAGAACACCGCCGGGTTGACCGGGTCCAGGCGGGTGTAGATCGCCAGCGAGACCATCACGAAGCCGGCCCCGGCTGCGATCCCGGCCTGGAAAGGTCCGAGGTAGGGATCGCGGCGGGAGGTGACCGTGTCCACCACTTGAGCGACGAGGTCGGTGTTCCCTTGGACCCTTCCCAGCCCAGGGAAGTGCTTGACCGTGGTCGCGACGCCGGCGGCGGTCATGCCCTCGATGAAGGCGCTCCCGTGCGCCGCGACCGTGGCCGGGTCGTGACCGTACTCGCGGTTGAGGCTCCCGATGGGGGCGTTGGCCGCCGCTAGCGAGGCCGGGACGGTATCCATCACCGGGGCCAGATCCAGGTTGACGCCGGCCGCGCGCAGCTCCGTCCCCCAGATGATCGCCTCCTGTCGCAGCCTGGCCGGGTCCATGCTGCCCTGGCTGAGGGCGCTGGGGATCGCGGAGAAACCGGGACCGTAGAAGGCCTGCAGCGAGCCTGCGGCTCCGCCCTCCTGGTTGCCAGCGACGAAGAGCCGGACCCCACCGGTGGCCTGGGAGGTGGCCAGGGCCTGGAGCTGCTGCGCTGTGTGCTGGACCTTGGCTGCGCTGTCCCAGCCTGTGCCGCCGAGCACCACCCCGCCGACGTGCTCAGCCTGCACCAGGTGGGCAGTGCCTGCCGAGTCCGGGTCGGGGACGGTCTGACCCACCAGAAAGAGCTGACCCAGCCGCTGGGCCTCGCTCAGTCGAGCGAAGGTCTGGTCGGCACAGGAGGAAGGGGAGGGCGTCGGCCGATGAGCAGGGGAGGGGGTGAGAGGGCCAGGGGTGGCCGAGCCGTCGATAGCACACGCCTGAGCGAGGAGGACGATGACCGCGAGGAGCGCCGCCCGTGCGGTCCAGTGCTGGTGACGGGAAGAGCACCTCATGGGCGGCCCTTCAGGGTAGCAAGCGGAGGGGGGGCCTCCCCACCACCGCTCGTGGGACGGGACCACGGCTCCGGTCCGGTATCCTCTGAGCCCGGGCGACGGAGGGATGGCCGAGTCCGGCTGATGGCAGCTGTCTTGAAAACAGCCAGGGCGCAAGCCCTCGGGGGTTCGAATCCCTCTCCCTCCGCCAGCTGCCGAGTTCGAACTCTCGGTCCAGCAAGGCTGCCGGAACCGTTGCCGCCGAGTACGCAGTAGCACTCACGCGGCACCCCTCACGGGGTTGCCCTTGCGGGCTTCGCGCTTCCTTGCCGCGTGCCCGGGAAGCCCGGGTCTTACCACGGCTCTGCGCTTCACGAAGGCTCCAACTGAGC
>DATGLL010000263.1:0-17878 GCA_035294145.1 Candidatus Dormiibacterota bacterium
GGTCGCCGGGTCGGGGGCGCCCCACGAAGCTGGCTTCGTGGGGACCCGGTCGGCTTGCCGAGGGGCAAGCGCAAGGGCCGAGCCCCGGACCGCTGCCCCTTCGGCACCGGGGTGATTCGGGTCGAGCCCGACCGCCGCCACGTCACCCTGGCCAAGATCGGGACCGTGCGCACGTGCGAGCGCCCCTGCCGGCGGGAGCGGCTGGTTCGTCTGGGCCGGGCGCGGATCCTCGCCGCCACCCTGAGGCGGGTCGGGGACCGAGCGGTGGTGGTCTTCCGGGTCCATCTCCCACAGCCGGCGCGGCTCGAATCGCTGCCGGCGCAAGGAACGGCGTCGAGCGCGGCTCCAGGCCCATCTCGCCGCCCTCCGGCGCCACGAGATCCCTCGGCTCACCACCCGGCTGGCCACAACCCACGGCCGGATCGTGGTGGAGGGGCTGGACGCCGCCGGCAGGCCGCGCCAGAAGGGGCTTGCCGAGATCCGCCGTCAGCTTCGTTACCAGGTCCCCTGGTACGGCTCGGAGGTGGTGGAGGCCAACCGGTGCTTTGCCAGCTCGAGGACCTGCCATGGCTGTGGCTCGATCCAGGACATCGGTTGGGCCGAGCGTTGGAGGTGTGACGGCCTCGTGGGGACCCCGGCGAGACCCGGGCTGCCGGGCACGCGGCGAGGAGGCGCGAAGCCCGCGAGGGCAACCCCGTGAGGGATGCCGCATGAGTGCTATCGCTTACTCAGCGGCAACGGTGGTGAACGTGCCAGCCCCATCGCCCCGCTGGTCGTGGCTACCGGCCCCGTGCCGCTGGCCGTCAAGGACGTCTGGGCTGGACGCGATCTTGTGTTCAAATCCTGGGCTTCGGCCCCTCTGTGGCCGTCCTGAGAATGGGAGGGCGGCGGTCTCGTTCTCAGTCTCATGCCGTGCAAAGGCGGGGTCCGGCGGGCCACGATGCATGCCCGAACCGCCCATGAGATGTTCCGACTGGCCACGGCCGGTGCTGTCGTGGTTGCATTCGGCCTGGCCTGCCTGGTCACCATGCTGACTGGCCAGCCGGTGCCGGTCGGCGTTACCGTCTCGTACGCTCTCGCGATCCCGTGGGCCGTCACCTCATCCGTCCCGACTACGATCGTGCGCGAGAAGCAGGTCCTCATCCGGGCGCCGTGGGGTTCCGCCCCGGGGATGGGGGCTGATGCCGGGACCTGCTGCTGGGCTCGGAGCTGGTCGCGCTCGAGCGCAGTGTCCACCTACCGCATCTGTGAAGAAGAGGGAGCAGCACATCAGGGCACTGGGCGAGTCCTGGCACCGGGTGAAGCCCGGATGATGATCAGCCGGTAGTCTGGAGACCCCGGATGCTGGTGCTGGTCTGGCTGCATCTCGTCGGCGCGGCCCTGTGGTTGGGCGGCCTGGCGACGCTGGCCACCGCAGTCCTGGTGGCGCTGCGCGCCCTCCCGCGCGAGGAGTTCCGGGCATTCGTGCGCCAGGTCGGCTGGGCGTTCGCCGGGCTATCGGTGCTGGCGTGGCTCCTGATCGGGGGATCTGGGCTCGCGCTGGCCGCGCAGCTCCGCTGGCCGTCGCTGGCGGTCATCAAGACGGTCCTGGCGGTCGTCCTGCTGGTGGCCACGGCGCTGCACGTCGTGACGGGCCGCCAGACCCGTTCGCGGTCGTTGGTGCTGCTCTCACGGGCCCTGGCCCTCGCGGTCTTCGTGATCACCCTGGCCGTGTTCTGGCTTGGGGCCGAGCTCGCGACCTGACGAGCGGGCACAGGAGGGCACGGGTGCGGCCGTTACCCGTTCGCCCTGGACCAGGGCAGGGGTAACGAACGCAGATCGGAGCCTGACCGCATGGCGTGCGGGAATGCCCTGAGGGTTAACGACAGCTGACGTGTCAACACACTACAATTCACTTCCGTCAGCTCAAAGCAGTGGGCGCCCGAGCAAGGCATCCCTCCCGTGACCGCCTCCCGCTGTGCCCCGTCTCGGGCCACTCAGATCTTTGCCCGAGCCTGCGCCTGGGACAAGCGGCGCTCCTGCGCCCTTCGCCTCCTCATGCGCGCCTGGCTGCGCGTGATCTGGGCCGGCTAGCGCTCTGAGCAGCCCTGGCCCCGGCCCGCCGCCGTGCCACCGCCACCCTCGCGGCAGCCTAGCGGTTGATGTGGGTGGCTCGTCTCGGGCCAGCTCGCCGAGGGGCGGAGGCCCCAAACGGGACGGCGATGAAGGCTTGGGGCCGGCTTGTCTGCTCGGCACCCGCACCGTGACCAATCGTCGGGACGGCTTCCTGGTCGAGCGCTCACGGTGTGGCTTCGGACGCAGACCGCTGCTGGCGAGCCAGACGTTCCAGCCAGGTCGGCGTGACGATGTGACCGAGGCGGACCGCCAGCCAGAGCAGTGCGGCGCTGAGCACCGCGAGGAGGATCAGCGCCACCAGGCCAGCCTCGGGCCCGAACTTCCCCCCCGTCCACATGGCCGGACCGCTCAGGTGACCGTGCAGCAGGCTCGGAATCGCCGGCTGGCCCGAGACCGGGACACCGAAGACCGAGCCCTCGACGACGTTCCACGCCCAGTGCATGCCGATCACTGGCCAGAGGGTCCGGGTAGCGACGAAGAGCAGCGCCCCGAGGATGCCTCCCAACGCCACCGCCAAGGTTGTGAGTGCGGTTGCGTGCGGGTTCCCGAGATGGCCGAGGCCGAAGAGCAGCGCGTTGGCCACGATCGCCGCCCAGGTGCCCAGGGACCCCTCCGCGAGGCGGAAGGCGATGGCGCGGTATCGGATCTCCTCGCTCACCGCGGCCAGGAAGAACAGCGCCAGGGCCGCGACAACGCCGGCCGTCGGGTCGCCCGCGCCTCGGTACCAACCCGCAAGGGCCAGGACCCCGATGATCGTTCCCATCAGCAACGCGCCGCCCGTGAACCCTAGGCCGAGGTCGCGCACTGCGTGACGCCGCGGCAAGCCCGCTTGAGCGAGGGAAACCCGCTCCAGGAAACGGATGCCGAGCAGCAGCACCACGACGAGCAGGACATCGCCGATCGCGTAGGCGACGAGGTCCCAGGCGAGCAGAGGGCCGCGGCCGACCGCTCGCATGAGCGCCTTCACGCCGGAGTTGAGCAGTGGCCCTGCCGGCAACAGGATGAGCGCGTAGACGAGCAGTTGGGCCAGAGGCTGAGCGCGAAGCCATCGCACTGCAGTCATCTCGGCGCTCAGTTAGCCAGGGCGTCCCTTTCTCCGTCTTGGAAGAATCCGCCAGCGCGCCAAGCCCGGAGCAGCGCGGTGGGCGCCAGGCCAGCGATCGCCCGGAACTCGTTGGTCAGATGGGACTGGTCGTAGTAGCCTGCGACCAGGGCGGCGCTGCTGAGCGCCGCCCCATCCTGGATGGCGCGCAGGGCATGCCGGAAACGGACCACCCGCCCATAGCGCTTGGGCGACAGCCCGACGTGATCGTGGAAGAGGCGTTCGAGGCTGCGTTCGCTGATGCCGAGCAGCGAGACCAGGCGAGCGATGGCCAGCCGTCCCCTTGCCCGATCAATCAGGCGCAGCGCGAGCCGGAGCGCCGCTGGTGGGCCACTGGTGTTGCCCAAGCGCCGGATGAGCGCCTCCTCGATGGCAGCCACGAGCGAGCCAGGAGCTTGCTCGCTGCTGGCCCCCAGACGACGGACGTCGGCCTGCGGCCAGAGATCTTCAAGTCCGAGCCAGCGCCCCGCGATCTCGCCCGCAGGCACGCCGAGGAACGGGAGCGCGCCCCCCGGGCGAAAGCTGACGTTCACCACCGCGATCCGCCCGCGGCACTGGAGCGCGGCGGCGCGATCCGCCGGGCCAGCCAGGAGATGGCCGGTTCGGACCCGCTGCCAGGCGCTTCCTTCTCCGTCCGACCGCTCCAGTGCGTCGCCCACGTTGATCACCAGCTCAACGTTCCCGTCGGGGAAGCAGGGCGCCCGATGGATCGCGCATACGCTTGCCCCCTCGCCGACCACCCGGTAGAAGCGTACGTACGTCGCCAGCTGGGGCGACGGCAGCACGAGCCGATACCGCATCGGTTCGACGACGGCCGCGGCTGCGCCAGCGCCCACGGTCAGGCCAGGCCCACCTCGTGGGCCAAGGTGCGCCACTTCTCCCGCGGTGGGCCGTTCCCTTCGGCGGCGATCTGCGAGCGGGCGTGGTCGGCGTCCGCAGCGTGATGCTTGGCGGTGCGCTCGCGAATGCGGTCCTTGCCGCCCCGGGCGGCGAGGGTGTCCACGACCTGGTCGCTGCGGCTGTCGGCGACATCGTCCTCGGTGAAGCCGAGCCAGCACCGGCTGTTCAGGGGGGTGGGGGCCTGCAGGTGCGTGTGGAGGTGCTGCCGGCCGAACGCATGGGCCTTGGTGGGGTCTATCTCCGGCACGATCGCCTGCTCGGGGGCCAGCAGCGGCTTGCCCGGGCCCAGGGCGGTGCGAGCCTGGCGGGTGTGCTCGGGCGTTGTCAGGCACGGACGGGCACCCGCCGACCGATCTCGGGAGCGCTCCGGCATCCAGGTCAGCAATCGCGAACGGTCCCCCCTCAGGTGTCCGAGACAGCTGCCCCCGAGGCCGAGCAGGAACCGGTCCGGGCGCGCTGCTCGGGTCTCGTTGTGAGCCGCCGTCGCGTCCTCGGGGGAGGACGACCAGGTGCCCACAACGCCCATCGCCGCGGCCAGCCACGCTCCGTCCAGCATCAGCCGGGCCGGCCCGAAGCGGTTGGGCCGGTCGGGGTCCCACAGCGCCCCGTGGCTCAGCTCGTCTGGCTCAGCGGGCCGCATCCACGATCGCTCCGGTGTCCATTCCCAGTTGGCCCCGGATCCCGATGCGACCCGCTCCATCCCCCTCGCTCCTCTTGGCAAAACGCTGATCCGATCATGCCAGATGATGCCTCGCATCACATGTGCCCATATTGACACGTGACTAGATGGGAACCTATGGTGATCCGCGATGGACGACGAGGATCTGGTCTTCCGGGCGCTGGCCGACCCCACCCGGAGGCTGCTGCTCGACCGGCTCTTCGAGCGCGACGGCCGCACGCTCACCGAGCTCGAGGCGGAGGTGCCAGAGCTCACCCGCTTCGGCGTGATGAAGCACCTCCGCATCCTGGAGCAGGCTGGCCTCGTCCTCACCCGTCGCAGGGGGCGCCACAAGCACCACCACCTCAATCCGGTACCGATCCGGCTGATCTACGAGCGCTGGATCGACAAGTACCGCGTACCGCAGGTCACGGCGCTCTTAGGTCTCAAGGACCGGTTGGAGGGTACGGCGATGACCACCGGCACCAGCGCGACGCAGGTCTACCAGCTCTACATCCGGGCGACGCCCGAGCGGGTCTGGGAGGCGATCACCAAGCCCGAGCTCGTGGCCAAGTTCTTCCACGGCGCGCAGCAGGAGTCGACCTTCAAGGTAGGCTCTCCACTCCGCAGTTGGTCGCCCGACCGCAGCCAGCTTTGGGGTGACAACACCATCCTTGAGTGCGACCAGCCACGCCGGCTCGTCCACACCTGGCGAAGCCTCTACGACCCGGCACTGGCCGAGGAACCCGAGAGCCGGGTCTCGTGGGAGATTGAGCCCCAGGGCGCCGAGGCCAGCAAGCTGACGCTCGTCCACGACCGCCTGGACCGCTCGCCAAAGACCGCTGAGAACGTCAAGGGCTGGAGCTACATCCTGAGCAGCCTAAAGACGCTGCTTGAGACCGGCGAGCCGCTGCCTCCGGCTCAGTCGAGCCGATCGGTGCCGAGCTGACGGAGCTCGAGCCGTTGTACGGTGACCGGGCCGGGTCGCTCTCGGTGACGGCCAGTCCGATGCGCAGCCCACCCTGCCAGACGCTGGCAGCCACGGCCCCCTGCACGGGTGCGGCCCCGACGCCCCGTCCGTGCAGACGGGCTCGACGCAGACGTCGGCCACCATGCGCCGGAACGAGCCGTTCGCCAGCCGGCGGAGCGATCGCTCCCGGTCCACGTGGCCGGGGACCGGCACGTGGCAGGATGAAGGGAAATCGACAGGGGTGAGTCAATCGGTTGAGGCACTCGTCCGCGCGTGGGAGCTGAGCAGACGCTTCGGCTCGTTCGTCGCCTAGACGGCATCGACTTCGACGTGTGGCCGGGCGAGGCGTTCGGGCTCCTGGGCCCAGCTGTGCCGGGAGGACCTCCGCCATGTGCATGGTCGACTGCGCCTCGCCAGTGAGCGCCGGCCAGCTTCGCGTGCTGGGGCTTGGACCCGGCCAGCGACAGCGCCCGGATCCGGGTCTGGCTGGGGCGTGCCCCGGTCGACACCCTCGACCCGGAGCTGACGGCGTTCGACAACCTTCTGATCCACGGCCGTTGCTCGACCTACCGTGCGGAGGATCGTTCGCGAGCGCGCCGTCGCCTCCTCGACTTCGCATAGCTCGCCGACCGCGCGGACAGCGAGGTCGGCGAGCCGTCCGGCGGGTTAAAGGTGAGGGGCCTGCCAGGGCGTGGCCGAGGGCTCGCCGCGCGACCTGATCGAGCGCCATACCGGCCCCGACATGATGGAACCCCGTTGCCGCTGAGTGATCAATGGCCATCAAGCAGCATCCCTCACGAGGTGCGATGCACCGCCTCCCCCGCCCCTGGACCGTCGACGGTGGAGGCCAACCCGATGAGCGCGTCGCCGGCCGGCGCCAGCCCGACGCCCACCTCCCCGTCCTCGACCGCTCCGCCGGCTCCGGCCGGGCGACCTCCTCTCCTGACCCACCTCCAACGCTCGCCCCCGGCCCCAGTGGCGGCGCCCTCCTGAGCTCGCCCACGCCGCGGCAGGAGCCACGATCGATCCGCCCTCTCGTGGATCGTCTGCTGGTGACGCCAGCCAGCGCTCCGGGGCGCGGCCTCGGCCTTGGGTGTGGGTGGCCCTATACCGGCTCCGACGCGGCCTGGCGGGCCTCCGCGGCGCTGATCAGCCCTGCCTGACGCATCGCCTCCAGCACCGCGTTGCGCCGTGCCTGTGCCAGCTTCGGGTGCGCCAGCGGGTCATAGAGGCTCGGCGCCTGGGGAAGGCCAGCCAGCATCGCGTCCTGGGCCAGCGTCAGCTGCGACAGCGGTCGGTGGAAGTAGATCTCGCTCGCCTGCGCTGCGCCCACCGCCCCGTGACCGAGGTAGACCTCGGAGACGTAGGCGGCCAAGATCTGCGCCTTGCTCAGGTGGGACTCCAGCTTCACCGCCAGCACGATGTCGACCCAGCGGAGCCAGGGGGTGGCGTCGTCACCGTGGAGGTAGAGATCCTCGGCCAGCTGCTGGGTGATCGTCGACCCTCCCTGGCAGGTGCAACCATGGGTGAGATCGTAGAGAGCAGCTCGGCCCAGTCCCTCGACGCTGATGCCGTGGTCGTGGTAGAAGGAGGTGTCCTCAACCGCGATCAGCGCTGCCGCCAGCTCAGGGGGGACCTGGTTGGGACGGAGGGGCACGGTGTGATGGGCACGATCCAGCGCGCTCACCCGAGCCAATGCGTCGGCGGTCGATGGGGTGATCGCCCAGGTGACGCCGACCACGCTCACGAAGACGACCGCGAGCAGGGCGATGGCGAGCAGGACCCGTCGTCCCCATCTTGAGAGGCCGCTCGCCCTCAGCGTGGGCTCCGTGCTCCACTCAGCGAGGAGTGCCGTGGGGAGGGGCTTGCGTCCCCGAGGCTGCCAGGTCATGATGGGCCAACCGGTTGCCGGTGGCCTGGGGTCGACCGACGGCGCATGAGGCCGCGCGGCCCCTGCCCTGAGCCGGGGGGATAGGCTCGGGTCGGCGTGCGGCAGGGAGGGGCGATGACGGTCATGGCTCCTTCACCAGGCTGCCATCATCTTCTCGCGTTCCGCTGAACCGGCATGCCGCTCGCAGGCTCCTGACCAAGCCTTCAGGCCACCCGACGGTGCGTTGGGCATTGGCCTGGGCGGGGTTCAGGCGTGGTTCAGGAACCACCCCCAGCATCATCAGGTGCTGAGGCGGAACCATGGCCTTGCCTACCTGGTCGGCAGGGCGCTCGATCTGTATCGGGTCGCACGGGGGCCGCAAGAGTACGGCAGCGTGACCCGCTTCATCCTTGCCCAGGTGATGGCGAGAGTGGTGCGTCGACCGATGGAGACCACGTTGCGGCTGCGCGGCGTCCGCTACCAGATTGCCATCCCGAGCCGAGAGACCTTCCCCTTCGCCGAGATCTATCTGGAGCGGGTCTACGAGCGTTTCGAGGACTTCGTGGCGCACCCGGGCTGGACGGTGGTCGACGCCGGCGCCAACGTCGGGGCCTTCGCCGTGCGGCAGGCTCAGATCGGGGCTCGGGTGGTTGCCTTCGAGCCCAACCCGGGTTGCGCGCGGCGGCTCTGGGGTACGGTGTCCCGGAACGGGCTGGACCAGGTCACCTTGGTCCCCTGCGCGCTGGGAGCAACGCCGGGGACGGCCACGTTGGCGGTGGGCGGGAGCACCCTGGCCGGCTCCATCGTTGAGACGCCCGAGGACGGGGCGGCGGAGCAGCTCCAGGTGAAGGTGGACACCCTCGACCACGTCGCCGAGGGCCTGGGGCTCGGTCGGATCGATCTTCTGAAGGTGGACGTGGAGTTCGCCGAGGTCGATGTCCTGCGGGGGGCGGCCCGGACCCTCCCTCGGGTCGAGCGAGTGGTGGTCGAGTACCACTCCCATGACCTGCTGGCCCAGGTGCGCGAGTTCCTGAGCGGGCACGGCTTCCGATGTCGCGGCTGGTATGACTTCTCGGACTCGCCCTACGGCGTCGCCTACTTCTCCCGGCCCTGCGGCTGAGGATGGCCTGGCGGGCACAAGTCACGGCGCCGGAATGCCCACCCCTCGCTGCGGGCTGGGAGCCGGCCATCGGCTCGGCCCGGGGCCACCGGAGGTCCCGCCGCCCGGTCGGGGTCCCCTCCTGGTCACCTCCCGACTCGACCATGCCCGGCGTCCACGAGGTTCGCCGGAGAGGAGGGATCCGGCGACGGGGCTGACGGAGGGGCGATCAGGGCGCGGCCCCTCGTCGCCGTTCCTCTGGCTCCCGCAGACGGTAGCCGACCCCGGGCTCGCTCGCGATGTAGCGCGGTCTGGCCGGGTCGTCGCCAAGCTTGCGCCGGATCTGCGCGACCACGTAGCGAGTGTTGTAGCGATCGCCGATGGCGTGCGCCCCCCAGACCCGCCGAAGCAGGCTGTCGTGGGTGACCGGGCGTCCGGCGTCGAGGGCCAGGAGGCGCAGGACCTCGTACTCAGTGGGGGTGAGGTGCACGGGGCGGCCGCCGACCGACACCTGCCGGTGGCCGAGGTCGATCTCGAGGTCCCCGACCCGGAGCACGGGCTCACCGCTGGGGACGGCGGCCTGACGACGCAAGGAGGCCCGGATCCTGGCCAGCAGCTCGGCCATGCCGAAGGGCTTGACCACGTAGTCGTCGGCACCGAGGTCGAGGGCCCGCACCTTGTCGCGCTCGCCGGGCATGACGCTGATCACCACCACCGCCGCTCGACGGTCGTGCTCCCGCAGCCGTCGCAGCAGCTCGAAGCCGTCCGTGCCGGGCAGGCCGAGGTCGACAAGGACGACGTCTGGTCGCCAGCTGGAGGCCTGCGCGAGCGCGGTCTCGGCGCTGTCAACCGCGCGCACGTCATAGCCCTGGTAGCCGAGACCGGTGCTCAGGATGCGCCGGATCTCCGGCTCGTCGTCGACGATCAGGACACGTCCGCCGACCGTTGGGCCTCCTCTAGCTGCTCGGGGCTGACCTTCGCCCTCCGGAGCGTGAGCGTGAACCTGGGCCCGTCCCGCTGGTTGTCGACCTGGATGCTCCCGCCATGCGCGTCGATCACCCGACGGACGATCGCCAGGCCCAGCCCCGAGCCCTGGCGGCGGCGCGTCCAGAACGTGTCGAAGATCCGCTCCAGGTCGCCGGGGGGGATCGCCGGCCCCTGGTTCGCGACCCAGACGCGCACCGTCTCCTCCTCGGCTCGTGCCCCAACCTCGATCCGGTCGCCAGGCCGGGTCCATTCCACGGCGTTCTCCAGGAGGTTGCGGAGCGCCCGTCCCAGCTGCAGCTCATCCGCCAGCACGGGCGGGATCTCCGGGGGGAGGTCGACCCGAACCTCGAAGGGCTCGAGCAGGCGCCCCAGGGTGTGCATGGCCGTCCCCAGCACGTCCTCCAGCCGTTGCGGTGCTAGCTCCAAGCCGATCTCGGCCTCCAGCCGTGCCATGCTCAGCAGATCCCCAACCAGGTGGTCCAGTCGCGCGGCCTGGCCGTCCAGCCCGGCGACCAGGTCACGCTGGGCCGCGGGGAGGCCGGCCTCCGGCATCGCGAGCGTGGTCAGGCCGGCCCGGAGCGAGGCGATCGGGGTCTTGAGCTCGTGGGAGAGCGAGGACAGGACCGCCGACTTGAGGCGGTCGGAGACCTCGAGCAGGCGTGCCCGCTCGCTCGCAGCCGCTGCCCGTCGCCGATCGAGCAGCAGCCCGGCCAGCCCCAGCAGCCCGGCCAGCAGGTGCCGCTCGCGTGGCCCGGGCTCCTCGCGTTCGTTCCGGAGCCAGAGCACCGCCACCCCTCCGGTGAGCACCACGCAGCGAGGCTCCGGCCTGGCCGGGATGGTGCGGAGCAGCTCAAGTCGGCCTCTGCTCAAGCGGGCCCCGAGGTTCTGCCGGTTCTGAGCCGCCCAGCGGGCCTGCCGAAGCTCGGCGGCGGTGAGCGGGGCGCCGGCGACCACCTCCAGCCCGTCGGGGGTCTCAGCCAGCAGGGTCAGGGAGCGCAACCCTCCCGGCTCCACCGCCCGCTCGCAAAGCAGGGAGAGGGCTGAGCCCCCCTCTGGCTCTTGAAGGGCGGCCACCGCCACCTCATTGAGGATCTCCCATTCCCGCGCCGACGCCGCCGCCCCTGCCCGTTGCCGCGCCAGCGTGGACACCAGCCGACCGCCAAGGAGGGCCGCTGCCAGGAGGATGACCAGGTCCAGGAGTTGATGCGGCGCGCTGATCCAGAGGGTGCCGAGGGGTGGGACGAAGAACCAGTCGTAGGCGCAGAACCCGAGCACCGCCGTCGCCATCGCCGGTGGCCATCCCCAGCGGGCGCCCAGCCAGAGGACCAGGAGCAGGTAGGCCACGGCCAGGCTGGGCAGCTCGAGGACGGGCCGAAGGACGCCCACCGCGGCGGTGATCGCAACCACCCCGGCCAGCCCGGTGAGGTAAGGGAACGCCCGGCGCAGCCGGCGGTCCTGGCGCCAAAGGTCCGCGTTCACGATCCCTCCGTCGTC
Organism: Candidatus Dormiibacterota bacterium; assembly: GCA_035294145.1. GTDB lineage: Bacteria > Chloroflexota > Dormibacteria > Dormibacterales > Dormibacteraceae > CADDZO01. The sequence goes on from DATGLL010000263.1 coordinate 11,196, forward strand.
GGCGGGGCTCGTCGCCCGTGGTGATCGATGGGAGCGGGCCGCGGGACGATCGCCGGCTCGGCAGCGCTGGCGTGGGCGTCGGCCGGGTGGAGGGGGAGGGATGCTCCAAAGGGCAGCGAGGCCGGGCGCGGAGCCACCTCGCCGAGGAGGAATCCCGTCCCCTCGGGGTCGTGCTCGGACGCCCCTCCCAGGGTCGTGATCGCCGCCGTCGCTCTCGTGGCCACGACCGCCGTCTTCTCGCCTCGTGTGTACCACATTCGGCCTCCTCGGCGTCGGCCAGGGGCCGTCGGCTCGGCGCTGGGCGGTGGCTGGCCCGGAACCCATTCGAGATCCATACGACCGGCCTCGCGATCCAAACGGGTTCCCCACAGGGCGCTCCGTATGGTCGGGATGGTGAGCGCGAGGCGCAGTGGCTGGTGGCGGCGTCTTGAGCCGGAACCGGAGCTGGCCAAGATCGAGCTGGCCCTCCGGCAGCTCGAGCGTGCCGAGCTGTACATCGTCTCCGCGATCAACCTGGGGTTGGAGAGTCAGGAACAGCGGCAAGCCCTGTACGACCTGCACCAGGAGGTGCTGGCGCTCTGCAACCTGCTCCGCAGGCCGCGATCATCCACGTGATCGCTTGCCATCCCCGGATCCTCGAATGGGTGCCCCGCCGCGGGTCGGCGGGGTTGAGGGGGGTGGGCTCGGCGTCCCCCATCGCCAGCCAGTGGCCGGTCACCGGGCCGGCGGCCGGTGCGCGATCTCGCGAGGCTCGGTCACCGAGCTCGCTGGATCCGGGATCGACGATCGGTGCCGGCACGAAGGATCGGCTCGACGATGGTCGTGACCGAGCCGCGACGTCTGGACGAGACAACCCATCGGGGCGGCAGCGGAGAGCTCACGTCAACGTGACGGCTGGTCGTGCTCAGTGGCTCGGGTGGGTAAGTGAGATGGGTACAGGCACGAAGGTTTTGCACAGGTTCCGAAGTTGCTCTTCACATCCATCCGTTCGCGCTGCACTATGGTTCCGGATAGACATCCTGACTACGGTCATCAGGAACCACACCCACCCGGGGAGGTATGTGCATGGCTGCCATCGAGGAGGTCGAGGGGATCGGGCCAGCTCTGGGCCAGAAGCTGATGTCGCTCGGTATCCGTACCACCGAGGCCCTCCTGGAACGCGCCGGATCCCGATCTGGGCGAAAGCACCTTGCCGCGGAGGTAGGCGTGAGCGAGCAAGAGGTGCTGAAGTGGGTCAACCGCGCCGACCTGATGCGAATCAAAGGCGTCGGTGAGGAGTACTCGGACTTGCTCGAGGCCGCTGGGGTCGACTCCCCGGCGGAGCTCGCTCATCGAGTGCCGACCACCCTCCATGGGACCCTGGAGCGGCTGAACGCGGAGAAGAGGCTGGTGCGTCGTCTTCCTACCCTGAAGGAGGTGGAGCGCTGGGTCCAGGAGGCGAAGGCCCTTCCAAGGCTCGTTGCCCACTGACGCCGATTGGGCGGATGGTGGTGCACCGACACCACCCCGCGTGCCCGGTAGAGGATGACCAGGGCGCGAGGTGGGGAGCGATGGGCGTCATCCCCCAGCCCGTGTTCCACGCGGCCTCGTTCCATCCCCACCGATGCGCCGGCTGGTGCCAGCGATGGAGCAGGGAGAGCCATGGACATTCCCATCCTCTGGACGTCGACACAGCCCATCAGCATCGGCTTGCCCCCCGTGGACGGCTCGTCGGTCTTCCTGCGTGTGGTCGTGCTCCTGCCGCTGATCGGCGGCTACATGGTGGCACGCGAGGGGAAGGGGGTCCTCCCGCTCGAGATCATCGCCGTGGTGTTCCTGACGCTGGCGACCGCCATCCCTCCCACGACCACCATGGCGACGCTTCCCTCCCTGGGGCCTTCCATCCTCAACCACCTTCCGGTTGGGTTGCTGCTGCTTGGCTTCGCGTTCGTGCGCGACGGCAAGTTCAAGATGATCTTCGGTTTGGTCTTGATCGCCGTCTCGGGCCTGATCCTGCTCCCCCGCCCCTGACCGCCGCTCGCGGCCGACCGCGGGCCCCGAGACTGGGATGGGGAGCCTGGTGGGAAGGACGATCGAGTCGCGCCCCGATGCGGCAGCCCGCCAGCATCCTTTCGGGTCGGTCTTGGCCTCGATCGAGATCCGGGGAGGGCTGAGCCCTCGAACGGGCCGGAACCATGGCTTGCAGCTTCCCGGACGACCACGGCGATGAGGTGGATGCGAAGGGGACGGGTCGGCGAGGGCAGAGCCTCCGGCCGAGTGCTCCTGGCCGGCGAGGCCCGGCTCGGGCGGCGAGGCGCGGGGCTGAGGCCCGAGCACCTCCGCGCCCAACTCGTGGGATCGGGCCGGGTAACCCGGCCATGTCCCTCGGGGACAGCTCAGCGCGGCCCGCCACCCGAGGGACGCGATCAGAGATCGATCAGGCCCGGCTTGCCGATCAGGCTGCGCACGGTGATATAACCGGCTCCCCGGTCCCGAGGGCTGGCCCCTCGGGGTCCCCATCGGAACGGGTCCCGACGGGGTGCCCTCCTCGCCCGCCGCTCGCTCGGCGACCCCGACGACCCCGCCTCCTCCCCGGCCCTGGCCCCCACCGAGCTCTCGCCCCAGGGCCTGGCGACGGTGGCCGCGACCCGGTGGGTCGCGGAGCCGTGCCTCAAAGAGGCGAAGGGGGAGAGCGGGCTGGACCAGGACGAGGTCCGGCGCTGGCCGAGCCGGCACCGGCACCTCACCTCATCGATGCCGGCCGGTGCCTGGCCAGCGGCGATCCGCCGCCAGGCCGAGGGGCAAGAGGGGGTGTCTCCCCGACCTGGCTGGCTTGACGGTGCCCGAGGGGCGCCGGCCGCGGGTGGTGGCGCTGCCGCTGCCCGCGAGCTCGCCGGGGCCTGGTCTGGTGGGGTCGTGGTGGGGACGGGCGAAGCGCCGACACGCCCGGTGCGGCCACGACCGTCGTCAGGCGCTCCAGGGCGATCACGAGAGCTCATGGGTCCCAACCACGGCAGTAGTATCAAGACGGCGGCGTCCACGGCGGTGGCCAAATCTTGTTAGCCTGGGCTACGCTACGAGTTAGCAGGTGCTAATCCATGCCCAGGGCACGTGCAGGCCACGCCTGAGCCGTCGGCGGCCGGAGGTGATCGAGGGCAAGCACCGATCCTCCTGGGACCGCTGGGCGATGGTGACCGCCGGGATCGCCCTCCTGATCGCGGCGGGGCTGGGGGCGCTGAGCCTGGCCACGCCGCCACCCAGCCACGTTGCAGCCGGGTGTTGGTGGTGGACGGCCCGCCCGGTGGACCAGGTCGCCCCTGGAGATCGCGGCTGCTTCCGCGGCTACTTCGTCCCCGGTGGCGGCCTGGCCGACTCGGCCACGGAGCCGACCGTGCTCCTGCACATGGATGTGCCTGGCTCGTCTTGCGCGATGCGTCCCGGCGATGCGGTGGTGGTGGCTGGCGAGGCGGTGGCGAGCGACGGACGGATCACGATCCTGGTGGACCGGTGTCGGTAGCGGGCGGCGTGGAGGCGCTGCGCCTGGAGGGGGTGGTCTGCACCCGTGGTCGCCGGCGCGCCCTGGACGGGGTCTCGCTCACCCTGGACGAGGGCCGGGTGCTGGGGGTGGTGGGGCCCAACGGGGCTGGTAAGACGACCCTGATCGAGCTGGTCTGCGGCCTGTTGCGGGCGGACCAGGGGCGGGTCTGGGTCCTGGGACGGGATGCGAGCAGAGGGTCGCGAGAGCTGCGGCGCCAGGTCGGCCTGGTCGCTCAGGAGACCGCCCTCTACGAGGAGGTGAGCGGCAGGCGCAACCTACGCTTCGCAGCTGATCTCTACGGGGTCCCCCGTCCAGCGGCCCGGGTAGCTGAGGTGCTGGAGCTGATCGGCCTGTCCGAGCGCGCCGACGATCCCGTTGCCACCTACTCGGGCGGGATGCGGCGGCGGCTGGCCATTGGCCGGGCCCTGCTCCACCGTCCCCGCCTGCTGATTCTGGACGAGCCTACTCTCGGGGTCGACGTCGAGGCTCGACACCAGATCTGGATGGAGCTCCGCGGGCTCCGCAGCCGCGGCGCCAGCGTCCTGCTCGCCACCAACTACCTGGACGAGGCGGAGGCGCTCTGCGATGAGGTGGCGGTCCTGCGGCAGGGGCGCCTCGTGGCTCGGGACACGCCCGAGGGGCTGATCGCGCGGGCGGGCCGCTGCGTCGACCTGGAGGTCGAGGCCCGCTGGCGCGAGCGCCTGCGTGGGGTGCTCGCCCGCGAGCCGTCAGTGCTCAGGGTAGAGGTCACCGACCCGGGGCTGACGGTCTCGGTGCGAGGTCCGGAGGCCCCCGATGCGCTCGTGCGTCGGGCCATGGATGTGGCGCCGCTGCGCGGCTTTCGATTGCGTCCCCCGGACCTGGCCGAGGTCTTGCGGATGCTGGAGGCGGAGGGAGCGGTGTGAGCTGGCTCCGCGTCGCCTGGAGCGCGGCCCGGCTCGAGCTGGGGCTGATGGCGCAGGAGCGTCTCTTCGTCGGCCTGACCGTGCTGGCGGCGGTCAGCTTCGTGGCCATGGTCAGCCTCTTCGGTCTGACCGGCAGCCGGGCCCCGATGGCGCTCATCGACCGCGACCATGGACGGTACGCCGGGCTCTTCGTGGAGGCGTTGGACGAGGCTCATCACTCCTTTCGGTTGATCCCCATGGGCCAGGCGCGGGCGGAGGCGCTGATCGGGCAGGGCCACTTGGTAGGGTCGATCACCATCCCGGCCGGCTTCAGCCGGCGCATCGCCGCCGGCCAGACCGTGGTGGTGCAGGTCCAGGTCGACAACGTGGACGTGGACCTGACCAACGACGTGCAACGGGCCATGCCGGCGGCGATCGTGATCTTCGGGCGCAAGGCTGGCTTCCCCGGGGTCCGAGCCGAGGTCGAGGAGCGCGACCTGATCCCCCACGACACCGACTATGTCCCCTACCTGGCGGTCAGCGCCCTGGCCCTGGCCGCCTTCGTGATCGCGGTCTCGTTGTCGGCGCTGGCGGTGGCCCGCGAGTGGGAGGCGGGGACGGTCAGGCTCTGGCGGGTGTCCCCGGCCAGCCCCACCGCCCTGCTCGCGGGCAAGCTGCTGGCCACCGGCCTGGTGGCCTCGGGCGCGCTCGCCGCGGCCGTGCTGGCGGTCGTGTTCGGGTACGGCGTCCACCCCAGGGCGCCGCTGGCCCTGGCTGTCGTCATCGTCGCCGGCGTGGTGATCTTCAGCTGCATGGGGGCCTGGCTGGGAACCGTGCTCCGCCGCACCTTGCCCGTGGTGCCGCTCACCTTCGGGCTGGTGCTCCCGCTCTACATGGACAGCGGCGCCCTGGAGCCGACCCGGTTCGACGGGGATCCGATCTGGGTCGTTGCCCATCTCACCCCCCTCTACTACGCGGTCGGCGTGCTGGAGTGGGCCTTCCACGGCCTCCAGGTCACCCCGGAGCCGATCCCGGTGGACCTGCTCGTCCTGGTCGCTTTCGCTGCCGCCGCCGTGGTGGCGGTGCGGGGCGCGCTCCGGGGCCAAGGCGCATGATGCGGGCCATCGGAGCGGTGGCCGCGATGGAGTTCTCGGTGTGGCTGCGCACTCGCTGGGCGCTGGCGGCTGCGCTCCTGCCGCCGCTCGGCATGGGGGTCTTGGTCGGCCTGCTCACCGTCTCGGTCGGCCAGCAGCCGGTCGCCCTGGTGGTGGAGGGGCACGGACGGCTGGCGGCCCACCTGGCTCAGCTCATCGAGGGCGACCAGGAGGCGTACCTGGTCTCCGTGCTCGATCGCCAGCAGGCCGAGCAGGCCCTGCGCGACCAGCAGGTGGCGGCCGTGATCCTCATCCCCGCCGATTTCGATCGGCAGGCTGCCCACCATGACGCTCGGGTGATCCTGGAGCTGAACAACGTCGACATCGACTTCTCCGACGACATCCGGCGCTCGGTGGCCCGCTCGGTCGCCGAGCTCGACGATCCGCAGCTGGGCCTGCTCGGCGAGCTGCACGGGCCCGGCGAGGGCATCCTCCTCCCCAGCCCATACCGGGTGGCGATCGCGGAGCGGGACCTCCGCTCGACCAACGTCTCCTTCCTCGAGTACGAGCTCGTCCCCGTCTTGATCATGGTGGTGCTCAGCGTCGGCACCCTGAGCAGCGCCATGGCCATCGCCCGCGACGTCGAGCGGGGCACGGCCAGGGTGCTGCTGGTCGGTCCCCAGCCGGCGATCGCGCTCGTGGGCGGGAAGCTCCTCGGCTCCATCGCCGGCACGTCCGCGGTCCTGGGGCCGCTGGTGCTCGCCGGGGTCGTGGCCGGGGCCATCGCTCCCCCCGCCGACCACTGGCCGGCGCTGATCGCGCTCTTCGCCATCACCGCGGTCATGGCCAGCGGCCTGGGATTGGTGATCGGGGTCCTCGGCCGTCGTCCTCGAGTCGTCACCATGCTCGGCCTCAACGCGGCGATCGTGCTCTTCTTCCTGGGCGGGGGGTTCACGACCGTGGCCTTCTTGCCGGCATGGCTGCAGCTGGCGAGCCGTCTGGTCCCCACCAGCTACGCCATCGAGGCCCTCCGGCAAACCCTCTTCTACCGTTGCCGCCGAGTACGCAGTAGCACTCACGCGGCACCCCTCACGGGGTTGCCCTTGCGGGCTTCGCGCTTCCTTGCCGCGTGCCCGGGAAGCCCGGGTCTTACCACGGCTCTGCGCTTCACGAAGGCTCCAACTGAGC
>DATGLL010000264.1:0-5484 GCA_035294145.1 Candidatus Dormiibacterota bacterium
CCGCCCTCCGGCGCCACGGGATCCCTCGGCTCACCACACCCCACGGCCGGATCGTGGGGGAGGGGCTGGACGCCGCCGGCAGGCTGCGCCAGAAGGGGATCCCTGGGGCGCGGGCGCGGCGCCGGGGACCGGCCGACGCGGCCCTGGCCGAGCTTCGCCGGCAGCTTCGTTACCAGACCCCCGGGTACGGCTCGGAGGTGGTGGAGGCCGAGCGGTGCTTTGCCAGCTCGAGGACCTGCCATGGCTGCGGCTTGGTCCAGGACCTCGGGGGGACGAGCATTGGACATGCAAAGGCGGTGGGGCGCGCCATCAGCGCGATGACCACGCCGCGATCAATCTGGCGAGGTATCGGCCCGGGGCACCCCACCAAGCTGGCTTGGTGGGGGCCCCGCCCGACGGCTCCGTTGGAGCCTCCGTGAGGCGCAGAGCCGCGGTCAGGGGGCCCCACGAGGCCGGCCTCGTGGGGTCCCCGGTGAGACCCGGGCCTCCCGGGCACGCGGCGGGGAAGCGCGAAGCCCGCGAGGGCAACCCCGTGAGGGGTGCCGCATGAGACGATCGCTTACTCAGCGGCAACGGTGGATGCGACCTGCCTGCCTTGGCCACCGGCCTCGATCCCTCGACGTGGCACGTGGTCATCGTCACCGCATCCTGGAGGCGCTGGCTGGCCGCCTTGAGATCGATGCCTTTGGCCCCTCAGCGTCGCGCTGATCGTCCCGGGCGCCCTCCACGGTCATCATGGCGTGTCCGTCCGGGCCGGTGCCGAGCAAGGATGCGTCGAGGCCGGATGGTCGTGGCCTGAGGGGGTAGGCGCGAGCGGGCCCGTCCGAGGGATGGCTCCCTGGATCCGTTGCCCGGGTCAACCCGCGGCCCGGCTCGGCCGGGAGGAGGGACGGGTCAGAGGTGAGGGGGCCGACCCCAGCGGCGCCTCCGGGGCCGCCCTTCGACCCTGCTCGCGGTCGATGGCCGCCCGCCGCGGGCGTCCCGACCCGGGGTCTCCGCCTCAGCGCTGCACGTTTCCCATCCGCCGCCGGTAGAAGCCTTGGGACTCCACCGCGAAGATGCGGTTGAACCGAGCCCGATAGTTCTCGAGCGCGATCGTCGCTGCCAGCTCCACCAGCTGCCTCTCTGAGAGGTGGCGTCTGGCCTCGGCGAACACGGCATCGGGCACCTCGGCCGGCGTGGCCGTAGCCGCCTCGGCCAGCGCCAGCGCGGCCCGCTCCACCGCGCTGAACTCCTGGCTCTCACGCCATCGTCCGATCGCCGCGATCTTGGCCTCGGATGCTCCAGCTGCGCTGCTTCCAACAGCGTTGGTGTCCATTCAAAACGGGCAACCCACCAGCTGAGCGACCCGCAGGCAGACCAGGGATCGGAGTTGGGCGGGGAGGCTGCCGCTTCGGGCGGGGGCGGTGCCCAGGGCGGAGCCCGCCTGGAGGATGGGCGGCGAGTAGGCCTGGACCCGGTGGGAGAGCAGGACCTCGCCAAAGGCTCGTTCGCCTGCCTCCATGATGGCGCGTGCCTCGAGCGGAACCTCGTCTTTGCTCAAGGGACGGATGCGTGGCATGGCTCCACTCTGAGGCATCTGGGGATCGAGCCGCGTTCACCTTCCGTTGGCCCCGGGGCCTGGAGGCCGCGGGGGCGGGCCGGTGGCAAGGCTTGCGGGACGAGCGGGCGTTCCGGGGGCGAGGCGTCGCTCGGGCGTTCCTCGGGTCGGCCGCAGCCTCAGCCGTGGCGCTCTGCCCGACGGCGCAACGACCACATCTGGACCGCCTTCTCGACCTCAAGAGCCGCCGTCCAGGGGATGGCCGGCGGCCCCAGCTCCAGGCGGAGCGAGCGGACTGCGGCCCGGGCCAGCTCGGGGTCGGCCGCCACCCGACGCGCCATCTCCAAGGCCCGCGGCTCGACCTCGGGCTCTGGCAGCGCCTCCCAGGCGAGGCCGAGCCGAACCGCCGTCCGGCCGTCGATCTCCTCGCCGAAGAGGGCCATCGCTGCCGCCGCCTCGCGGCCGGCGAGCCGGCCCAGGAGCGTGAAGTGGCCGCCACCGGGATGGATGCCGATGCGAAGGAAGCCGGCGATGACCCGTGCCCGCTCGGCGATCAGGCGCAGGTCGGTGGCGAGCATGAGGTTGACGCCTGCCCCCACCGCGTGGCCACGCACGGCGGCGATGGTCGGCGGCCGCAGCTCCCCCACGCGCGCGAAGGCGCGGTAGGTCAGCTCGAGGTCGCGGTAGCGATCAGGACGGGCTGGGTCCTGGCCGGCCTCGGCCAGCAACGCCCGGTGGGCGCCGGCGCAGAAGGACTCGCCCGCTGCCCGTACCACCACCGCTCCGATGGAGGCGTCGTTGTCGATCTGGTCGCAGAGCTCGAGCAGCTCGCGGACCATCGAGGGCACGAGGGCGTTGCGGCGCTCGGGCGCGTTGAGGGTGAGGATGGCGACGCCCTCCTGGACCTCGAGCAGCACCTCCCCCATCTACTCGGTGAGCACCTCCCATATCCGATCCGCCCCGGCACGGGCCAGGAGCGCGCCCAAGGACTCGGACCACGTCGCCTCGGTGCCGTGCTCGTCACGCCAGCGCCAGAGGCGGGTGGTGAAGCGGTGGAGCGGATGCTCATGGGTGAAGCCGATGGCGCCATGGACCTGGTGGGCGATGGCCGAGGCCCGCCCTGCCGCCTGCCCGGCCACGACCTTGGCCGCGGCCACGCGAAGGGCGGTGGGATGGGCCAGCGCGGCCTCGACCCCGGCCTCGGCCAACGCCACCTCCCCTGCCAGCTCGGCCAGCTGCTGCTGGACGGCCTGGAAACGGTTCAAGGGCTGGCCGAACTGCTGTCGCTCGGCCGCGTAGCGCAGGGTCAGATCGCGCACGCGCTCCAGCGCTCCCACCATCTGCACCGAGCGCATCAGGGCGGCGCGCTGGCGAAGCTCGGCTGGGCTGGCGCCGGCCTCGGCCAGCGGCTCCAGCATCACCCGCTCGGCGAAGGGGATCTCGGTGGCGTGGTAGGCGGAGATCCGCACCACGGCCGCGACCTCGGGCAGCCCGACCCCGGCGTGCTCTCCCGTGCCGAGCGTGTCGAGGCCGGCCTGGCGGACCTCGTGCCAGGGGTCGCGCGGCTCGCGGCCGAAGACGGCATGGGCGGTCTCCAGGAGGAGACCGAGGTCCTCCGAGCCGGCCGTGGAGGGCCTCACCAGGGGGATCGGCGATCCTCCGGCCGTGGCCCCGCCTTCGGCCGCCGCCCGCAGCTCACGGGCCACGATCCCACGCAGGATCTCGCTGCTGCCGCCACGTAAGGTGAAGCCGGGGGCAGCGGTGACCGCCTCCCAGTAGCGGCGCTGGAACCGCTCCCCGGCCCGCTCCGGCGTCACCTGCAGACGGGCGACCTCGATCACCTCGCGCTCGAAGCGCGTTCCCAGGTCCTTCACCAACGCCGCCTCCACGGCCGGGATGGCGCCGTCCTGGAGCTGGCGGGCGACGCCCATCGACAGGGCGCGGAGGGCGCAGAGCCGGGCCGCGAGCCCGCCCAACGCTCGGGCGCCGGCGCGGTCAGGCTCGCGGCCCAGCTCGCGTGCCGTCTCCACGAGGAGCGGGAAGGTGGAGAGGAAGCGCTCGGGGCCGCTTCGCTCGTAGGCCAGCTCCGAGGTCACCTGCCGCCATCCGTCCCCCTCCTGGCCGACCAGCATCTCCTGGGGGACGAAGGCGTCCTCGAAGACCACCTCGTTGAAGTGCTCCTCGCCCGACAGGAGTCGGATGGGACGGACCAGCACCCCCTCGCCGTGGAGGTCGACGATCAGCTGGCTCAGGCCCTCGTGCTTCCGCTCCCTGAGCGGCGAGGTCCTGACCAGGGCGATCATGTAGTGGTTGCGGTGGGCGTGGCTGGTCCAGACCTTGGTCCCGCGCAGCCGCCAGCCTCCCTGGACGGGGGTGGCCACGGTGCGAACCGCGGCCAGGTCGGAGCCGGCGTCGGGCTCGGACATGCCGATGCTGAAGTAGCACTGGCCACGGGCGATGGCGGGGAGGAAGCGTTGGCGCTGTTGCTCGGTGCCATAGCGTAGGAGCAGGGGGCCGCTCTGGCGGTCGGCGATCCAGTGCGCGGCCACCGGCGCGCCCGCGGCCAGCAGCTCCTCGATCACGGCGTACCGCTCCAGCGATGAGCGCTCCTGGCCGCCGTAGCGCCGAGGCCAGGTCATCCCGATCCAGCCCTGGGCCGCCAGCCGGCGTGAGAACGCGGGGTCGTGACCGGAGAGCCAGGCGTCGCAGCGCGGCTCGACCCCGCTCTGGGCCAGGAATTCCCGAACCGCCGCCCGCAGTGGCTCCACGAGGCGAAAGCATAGATGCCGCTCGGCCAAGGCGGCGCCTCCCGCCCCCTCCCGCCGGCGGGGACAACCCTGGTTGCCCTGTGGCCATGGCCTCGCGGATCCGGGGCCGCACACCGGAGGTGGCGGGCCTGTCGTCGGAAAGGTCGGATCGGACGCTGGCCGGGGACGCGGTCTATGCTTGTCGCTCGTGCTGGTTGCCGACCTTTCGCACTACGAGGGCGCCGACCCGACCCAGCATCCGGCCGCCTTCCGCCTGGCCGAGCGCCTCCGGGCGATCGTTCAGGCGGGAACGGCGGTGCCTGCCGGCGACCCCTTCGACTCCACCTTGCGCTGCCACCGGCGGCCTGGGCGTCGAAGTTGCCAGGGCCATCTGGTCCTGGTCCGCCACGAGGTCCCGGCCGAGATCGTCTGGCGGTGCTCTGCATGCGGTGATGACGGGATCGTCAGAGGCTGGGAGCGAAGCCCGTGGGACCTGCGCGGCCCACGCTCCAAGGAGGGCCCTCGGGCCTCGCTCGAGGTCACCGAGACGGAGTTGGGTCTGCTCCGTGCGCTCGAGATGCTCGACCTCGATTGCCAGCGCGTGGTCCACGGCGCCTCTTGGGACCGTGGCAAGCTCTGGCTGACGGCCAGCGTCGACGATCTGGAGGATCTGGCCGGTCTTGTGGCCTTCGCCGCCGGCCACGAGTCGAACCGGCGTCGACAACGGCAGCTGGAGGAGCTGCTGGGGCGGCTGGAGGGCGAGCTGGCCGCTCCTTGATCGAGCGGCTCTCGGCTTCCTTGCCCTGGCCTCCGAGTGGGATCGGTCCGGGACCGACGCTGACGACCGCTGGCCCGGCCTCCAGGACTCGCTGAGGACAGCTCCGGGGCGGCGTCATCCTGGCCCGGGTGGCGGGGAGGCTTGACCCGTGGGCGGCCGCTCGTGGCCGAGCCGGCGAGGTGCTCCTGAGGGGTAACGACAGCTGACGTGTCCACACACTCACCATTCACTTCCGTCAACTCGAAGCAGTGGGCCGCGAGCAGGGCATCCCTCCCGTGACCGCCTCCCGCTGCTTCTCGTCGGGCACGCTTCCCGTCCCGGCCCGGCGAGTCGGTCACCTGATCCCGGGGGACGCCCCGGCGTGACCGCCCGCGTGTCCGCTGCCGATCAACGCTCCGATCTGGACCGGCAGGTGGCGG
>DATGLL010000265.1:0-2497 GCA_035294145.1 Candidatus Dormiibacterota bacterium
TGGCCGGGCGACCAGGAAGTCGAGCACCGGGCTGACCACCGATTCCCAGCCGGGCCGGAGGGGCAGCCGCCGCTCTCGCAGCGGCGCGCCCTGTCCTGGTCCCTCGAAGACCAGGCAGTGATACCCGTGGGCGAGGGCCGCCGCCCCGGTGAGGAAGTATCCCTCCTCGGCCGTCCCGTCCATGCCCGTGATCACGACCAATGTTGGCCCAGGGTCCGGCTGGCCGATGAACAGGTATCCAGGAAGGGACTCGCCCTCGAAGGGGATCTCCACGGCGTGAGCGGGCCGGTCGAGGTGGTTGAGAGCGCGGCGGAAGCACTCCCGGGAGGCCCTGAACGACACCGGCTCGTGGGTGATGTGGCTTGGCGGCAGGGCGAGCTCCGCCATCCGATAGTAGGTGGAGGCGCGCAGCAGGTCTCCCCTGCCGCTCAGGTGCCTGGCGGCCCGCAGCCTTCGCTCGGCGCGATCGTGGATGCGCTTGGCCAGCTCGTGCCAGCTTGAGTACCAGCTCCCGCGGTCCCGGCCAGCGCGCCGGGCGGCGAACAGGCACTCCCCGAGATCAGCCCCTCCGTAGCGGACATGGGCAAGCGCGTGCCGAAGCCGCACCCGCCGGTCATCCTCGGTGAGTACGGCATCGTCCACGACGCGGCACGGAGGGCCGCTGGACATGGGGAGATGATCCCGGCTCGACCCTGTCTGGGGCGTACGAGGAACCCACAATCTTGCTCAGGCGGGAGGGCGGCCTGATGCCATCCGACCCCGTGCCACCCGGCGCGGACAGCCTCTCGCCCAGCGATTTGTCCAACGCAGGTGCCCGTCGCCGCTTGTCGCTGCTGCACCTCGCCGTCGATAACAGAGAAGGTCGTGCCGCCGTTGGAGGGCGGCAGGGCATCCATTTCCAGCCTGACGGGGGTGTGGGTATGAAGATCGATCTTGAGGTCTTCGATGCCGAGCGAGAGGTTCGAGAGCTGGAGTCGCGGCTACGCTTCGCCCCGAGCGGGGACGAGCCGTTGCTGAGGGCTCTGCGGATGAGCCTGGAGATGAAGCGAGATCGTCTCGCCCGTCTGCAATCGGCGCGGCGATCGGTCGCGTGAGCGGCCGTGCCGGCTCGAGCCGGCACGGCCGTCCCTCACGCCATCCTCACGGGTGCAGGATGACCTTCGTGTAGCCGTCGATTCGCTTGTCGAACTTCTCGTACGCCTCCGGGGCCTGGTCGAGGGGCACCTCATGGGAGACGACGAAGCTGGGCCTTGCCCGGCCGGCGATGATGAGGTCGCGAAGGTGGCGGTTGTAGCGCTTGACGTTGCACTGGCCGGTTCCCAGGCGTAGACCCTTCTCGAAGAGCTTGCCGAAGGCAACGCGCAACACGCCCTGCCTGGCGTGGTCATCGATGCCTCCAGGGTCGGATGGCACGTAGAGCCCCGGGATCCCGATGGCGCCGGTGGGGCGGACGGTCTGGATGACAGCGTTCAGCACTAGCGCTGGATCTTCGCGCTCGGCTCCCTGGACGACCGCCTGGTAGCCGACGGCGTCAATCCCCTTGTCCGTGCCCTCGCCGTTGGTCTGGTCCTTGATCTGTTCCACCGGGTCGCCCTCGTCGAAGTTGATGGGGATGGCCCCGATCTCTCGGGCCTTGGCCAGCCGCTCTGGGACGCGGTCAACGGTGAAGACTCGCGATGCTCCTCTCAGGAGGGCGGAGTAGGAGGCCATCAGCCCGACCGGACCGGCTCCGTACACGGCGACGGTCTCCCCTGGCCGTACATCGGCCAGCTCGCAGCCGTGGTACCCGGTGGGGAAGATGTCGGCCAGCATCGCGAAGTCGGCCTCGTGCTCCCGACCCGGGGGAAGGGGCAGGCAGTTGAAGTCGGCATAGGGCACGCGCAGGTACTCAGCCTGGCCGCCCGTGTACGGGCCCATGGCGACGTAGCCGTAGGCCCCACCGGCAAAGCCGGGGTTGACCGTGAGGCAGAACCCGGTGTACCCCGCCACGCAGTTCTTGCAGAACCCACAGGCCACGTTGAACGGCATGACGACCCGGTCGCCCCGCTTGATGGAGGTGACGGCGCTCCCCACCTCCTCCACGATGCCGAGGTTCTCGTGTCCGAACACGATGCCGGGCCGCGCCGCGGTTCGACCCTCGTACATGTGGAGGTCAGATCCACAGATGCAGGTGGAGGTGATCCTGACCAGCACATCGTTGGGGTGCTGAATGGCCGGGTCGGGCACGTTCTCGACCGCGACCCGGAATGGCTCCTTGTACACAACGGCCTTCATCGATGCCTCTCCTTCGGTGGACCCTGAGTTGCGACCGCCATGCTCATGCGGACCGTGGGCGCCCGCGAAACGAGGTGGGATCCAACACCGGCATCACCTCCTTGCAGCCATGCCGATGGCTGACCATGCTGGTCGCCTCGTCCCTCACCTCCACCGTAGGCTCGCTGGGAAGGGCGGGTCAACATTGAGTTGACGGGCAGCATCGGGCCCCTCGGCCATGGGG
>DATGLL010000266.1:0-5497 GCA_035294145.1 Candidatus Dormiibacterota bacterium
GCTCAGTTGGAGCCTTCGTGAAGCGCAGAGCCGCGGTAAGACCCGGGCTTCTCGGGCACGCGGCGGGGAAGCGCGAAGCCCGCAAGGGCAACCCCGTGAGGGGTGCCGCGTGAGTGCTATTGCGTACTCGGCGGCAACGGAGGGATGCGCTCGACGACCGACCCGGCTCATGCCCGCCCCGCCGGATGCGTCGCCTGATCCGGGACGGTGGCGGGGACCGGCCCACCACCGGCCTCCGCCTCGGCTATCTGCAAGCCAACCTCGTCGCCGGCCGGGCCGGCGTCCCCCCACATGGCCAGCGCCCCCCTTCCCGGAGGCCCACACCGATGCGGTGAGGCCAGGCATCGCCCGTTCGGCGAGCCGACGCAGGGAGCCCACGGCCGAAGAGGGGCGAGGCCGGGCGCCTGGGCACGCTCCTCAGGGCCCCCGGCCAGGAGACGCCCTCGGGCCAGCCCCCTGGTGCCCAGGCTGGCGCGGGCCCCTCCAGCTGCTCGGCCGCCCCACCGCCGCCTGGAGGTCAGGGTGCCTTCTCAGGAAGGACGCCGAGGCGTACGCCGGCAGCGTACCGGCTATGCTCTGGGTGAGCCGTGGCTGAGTTCGCACGTCCCCGGCCCGCCTCCCATGGTGCTTCCTGAGGGCCCGCTGGTCGGGGTTCGCCCTCCCCCCTTGCCTGACGGCGGGGCCCGGATCGGGATCGACGTCGGCGGCACCTTCACCGACCTGGTGCTGGTCGACCGGGGAAGGGTGACCGCCACCGCCAAGACCCTGACCACGCCCGCCGATCCCTCGCTGGCGGTGGCCGAAGGCGTGGCCCGGCTCCTGGCCCAGGTCCCGCCCGAGCGGGTGGGCGAGGTCGTGCACGGTACCACCCTGGTCGCCAACGCCCTGATCGAGCGCAAGGGGGCGGTGACCGGGCTGGTGACCACCCGCGGGTTCCGCGACGTGCTGGCCATCCGGCGCGAGCACCGCTACGACCTCTACGACCTCTTCCTGGAGCTACCCGAGCCACTGGTCCCACGCCGTCGCCGATGGGAGGTCGACGAGCGGGTGCTGGCCGACGGCGGCGTGGACCGGCCCCTCGACCCCGCCGGCGTCCACCGCGTGGCCCGTCGAGCCCGGGCCGAGGGCGTCCAGGCCATCGCCATTTGCTTCCTGCACTCCTACCGCAACCCGATCCACGAGCTGGCGGCAGCGGCGATGCTGCGCGAGGAGCTGCCCCAGGTCGCCCTCTCCCTGTCGGCCCAGGTGGTGCCCGAGCTGGGCGAGTACGTGCGCTGCTCGACCACCGTCGCCAACGCCTACGTGCAGCCCCTGATCGACCGCTACCTGGCCACCCTGGAGGACCGGCTGCGGGCGCTCGGCCTCTCCTGCCCGGTCCACGTCATGCTCTCCACCGGCGGGCTGGCCGACCTCGGGGTCGGCCGTCGCTCGCCGATCCGGCTGGCCGAGTCGGGCCCGGCGGCCGGGGCGATCGCGGCGGCCTTCGCCGGCGCCGGCGCCGGCATCGAGGACGTGCTCGCCTTCGACATGGGAGGCACCACGGCCAAGGCCTGCCTGGTCGAGGCCGGCACGCCGCTGCTCGCCCGCGAGCACGAGGTGGCCCGGGTCTACCGCTTCGCCAGGGAGAGCGGGCACCCGGTTCGGGTGCCGGTGATCGACCTGATCGAGATCGGGGCCGGCGGCGGCAGCATCGCCCGGGCCGATCGTCTCGGCCTGCCCCGAGTGGGGCCGGAGAGCGCCGGGGCCGACCCCGGCCCCGCCTGTTACGCCCGGGGAGGGCGGGCACCGACCGTCACCGACGCCGACCTGCTCCTGGGCCTCCTGGCCCCAGATGCCTTCCTGGGTGGGGAGATGCGGCTCGACCCGGAGGCGGCTGGGCGGGCGCTGGCCGGGCTAGCGGCCGAGCTCGGCCTCGGACTGGAGGAGGCGGCGGCTGGCGTCCATCGCGTGGTCAACGAGAGCATGGCCGCGGCTGCCCGCATGCACGCCATCGAGCGCGGCCGCGACCTCAGGCGCCTCACCCTCGTCGCCACCGGAGGAGCGGGGCCGGTCCACGCCTGGGGGGTGGCTCGGGCGCTGGGCATCAGCCGGGTGCTGTGCCCACCTGGAGCGGGGGTGGCGTCGGCCTTCGGCATGCTCACCGCCGCGCCTGCGTTCGACCTCGCCCGCAGCCGGCCGGAGGCGATCGGTGAGGTTGCCGGGGAGGCGGTGCCACGGATGCTGGACGAGATGCGACGTCAGGGGATCGAGCAGCTGCGGCGGGCCGGGGTGGACCCGGATCAGGTCCGGGTCGAGATCTCGGCCGACATGCGCCATCGCGGCCAGGGCGAGCCGCTGACGGTCCCCCTCGGCGAGCAGCTGGCGGCCAGCCCGCGCCGGCAGTTGGAGGAGGCGTTCGCGCAGGCCTACGTCCGGCTCTACGGCCGCCGGCCGCCTGGGGTGGAGGCCGAGGTCCTGACCTGGCGGCTGCGGGTCAGCGGGCCGCGTCCCCCGGTGACGGCGACGCGAGCGCCTCTCCCCGGACCTGCCCTCAAGGGCCGGCGGCGATGCTGGTCGGAGGAGCGAGGCGGCTTCGTCGAGGCCGGCGTGTTCGACCGCTACCGGCTCCAGCCCGGCGACGTGGTCGAGGGGCCAGCCGTGGTCGAGGAGCGCGAGTCGACGGCAGTGATCGGTCCCGGGGGCCGGGCCCGGGTCGACCGCCAGGGCAACCTGGTGGTGGAGCTCGATGGCCGCGCCTGAGCCAGCTCGGGGCTCGCCTCTCGACCCCGTGACCCTGGAGATCCTCTGGAGCCGGCTGATCGCGGTCGCCAACGAGCAGGCCGCCGCCCTCATGCGGACCTCCTTCACCCCCATCGTGCGAGAGGTGGGCGACCTCTCGGCGGCGGTGTTCGACGCCCGGGGGAACATGCTGGCCCAGGCGGTCACGGGGACCGCCGGCCACATCAACTCGCTGGCCACGGGGATGAAGCACTTCCTGCGCGCCTATCCCCCGGCCGCGCTGGCCCCGGGCGACGTGCTCATCACCAACGACCCCTGGATGACCTCCGGCCAGCTCAACGACCTGTCGGTCGTGACCCCGGTCTTCAAGGGTCAGCGGCTGGTCGGGTTCTTCGGCAACACCTGCCACGCCATCGACATCGGCGGCCTGGGCCTGTCCGCCGACGCCAGGGAGGTCTACGAGGAGGGCCTCTTCATCCCCATCAGCAAGCTCCACGACCGGGGGCGCCCCAACCAGACCCTCCTCGACCTTCTGCGGGCCAACGTCCGCGCCCCCGAGGAGGTGCTGGGCGACCTGCACGCCCAGGTGGCGGGCAACCAGGTCGGCGCCGAGCGCCTGCTCCAGTACCTGGACGAGTTTGGCCTGCCCGACCTGGAGGCGCTCGGGGAGGAGATCCTGGACCGCTCGGAGCGAGCCATGCGGCAGGCGATCGCCGAGATCCCGGACGGGGACTACGAGAAGACCTGCCACACCGACGGCTACGACCAGCCGATCCGGATCCAGGTCAAGCTCTCGGTCCGGGGCGACGAGATCACCGTCGACTTCTCGGGCAGCTCGCCCCAGGTCGAACGCGGCTTCAACGTGGTCCTCAACTACACCGCCGCCTACACCAACTACGCGCTCAAGTGCGCCATCTGCCCAGAGGTTCCTCACAACGAGGGCAGCTTCCGGCCGGTGACGGTGACCGCGCCCGAGGGCTGCATCTTCAACCCCCGCTTCCCAGCGGCGGTGGCCGGCCGTCAGATCGCCGGCCATTTCATCCCCCACGCCATCTTCGGGGCCCTGGCCTCGGTCCTGGAGCGGCGGGTGGTGGCCGAGGGCTCGGGTGGGATCTGGCTGACCACCGTCCGCGGTCAGGGCAAGAGACGGTTCGTCACCGTCTTCTTCGCGGCTGGGGGGATGGGGGCACGGCCGACCAGCGACGGGCTCTCGGCCACCGCCTTCCCGAGCGGGGTGGCCTCCTCGCCGGTCGAGGTGATCGAGACCACCTCGCCCCTGGTCATCCGACGCAAGGAGCTCCGCCGTGACTCGGGAGGGCCAGGTCGCTTCCGGGGTGGGCTGGGACAGTCGATCGAGGTCGAGGTACGCACCGGCGAGCCCTACGCGGTGTCGGTGCTCTCCGACCGCTTCCTCCACCCCGCCGAGGGATACGCCGGCGGCAAGCCCGGGGCCAGGGCGGGGTTCCGGACCTCGACCGGTGGGCGCCACAACCCCAAGCTCAGCCTGTCGTTGCCGGCCGGCGCCCGCTTCACGCTCGAACTCCCCGGTGGCGGCGGCTTCTACGACCCCCGGCAGCGCGACCCGGCCCAGGTGGCCGAGGACGTGGCCGAGGGCCTGGTCAGCCCTACCGCCGCCGAGCGCGAGTACGGGGTCAGCACCAGCCGGGCCGGCGGGCGACGTCGACACGCGCCGAAACGGTGAGCTGACGGCCGGGCCAGGCGTGCCTTGTGGGGCGCCCCTTTGGGCCTCCTCGTCGATCTCGGCGACATCCACTCGCCGGCGGTGACCCTGATCGGCCGGCCGATCGGGAGGCATCATCTTCGGCCACCTCGGAGACGTCATCGGTCGGCGGCGGTGCGATCATGACCTTCCTGATCGCGCCGCCACCCGGTACGCTCCTTGGGGCCACGCGTCGATCGCGCCCCTCATCCCGCTCCAGCTGGTGGACGGGATCTTCATGGGGGCGAGGACACCAACGCCAACCCGCTGGCGATCGAGGCGGCACCCAAGCGCTGGCGGGGGATGGTGGCCGGCCTCATCCAGTCCGCCCACCCGATCGCCTACATCGCCATCTCGCTGTCGGTGCTGGTGGCGGATCCCCCTCGTCATGCCCATCCACTTCGCCCGCGTCCCTGAGTCGAAGCTTCGGGAGGCGCAACTCCCTCGAGCTGGCCCAGAGGAACGCGATGCCCGGCTTCGGGACCCGACCATCGAAGCCCCCCGAGCGGATGCCACCGGCCCAGGCGCTCCCTCGCCGCGACCCCTGGATGGCTTCTCCTCGCCCACCTCGACCGCGCCACGTGGTCGACACCAGCGACCAGGAGCGAGCCCTGGACGAGCAGGAGCCGATCTCCCGGTGGGGGATGGGACCCCATCATCCCTTCGACCGGCCGCGGCAGCGCTTCCCGGTGGGCCCCTCTCAAGGCCAGCTGGAGCTCCTGCCGGATGAGGATCATCGGACCGCTGCGCGCACCCACCGAAGGAGCCGACGAGTGAGGCGTGGCCCAGGCCCTCGTCCAACGGCGTCGAGCGCATACTCGACACGTGAGGGACATCGGCAACGGACGAGCAGCCGTGACACCCCGTCGAGGACGACGGCCCGAGGGCACCGGTCGAGCGCATCCCGGCCATCCTCCCGCCACGGCCCGGGCCCTGGGCTGGATCGCCTGGGAGCCGACCCCACCCACCGACCAGGAGGTGGCCACCACGACGAGCGAGCTGGCCGAGCGGGAGCGCTCCTCCTACCTCTTCCCCCGCCACCCCGGCGAGGCCGACCGG
>DATGLL010000267.1:0-41925 GCA_035294145.1 Candidatus Dormiibacterota bacterium
GCTCAGTTGGAGCCTTCGTGAAGCGCAGAGCCGCGGTAAGACCCGGGCTTCCCGGGCACGCGGCAAGGAAGCGCGAAGCCCGCAAGGGCAACCCCGTGAGGGGTGCCGCGTGAGTGCTACTGCGTACTCGGCGGCAACGGCGATCCCCGGTTGCCGTCGGGGTTGGTGCCCTCGACGCCGCGCCCATCGGAACGGAGGTCGAGGCGCCTCCCAGTCGGCCGTGGCCACCCGAGCCGCCTCGCCCTCTTCCTGCCACCGGCAACCCGCCGGCCCTCAAGGGTAAGTGAAGGCAACGCCTCCCCCCGGGGCTCGATCAGGCTCGGGTCGGTAGCCTCCTTGGGCGGAAGGACGAGCTCCCGGCGGGGGTGGGCCGGGTGCACCAGAGCCCGTCGGTGGCCCGGCCGGCACGCAGGTGGTCGAGGAGGGCAGAGACGTCCTGGATCCCGCCCTTCCCCGACTCCCGGGGCTCACAGGGAACGCCTCACCACTGGGGGGCGGGGGTGCCCCCAACCCGTTCCCCTCCCCCGTCGTCCGCCGTCGGCCTCCCTGCCGGGCCCGCGCCGCCGGCCGCGGCCCCTGTGAGGCAACCCACGCCTTGAGGAGCCGCCGGCCCGGGAGGCGCTTGGCACCCTCGGGACCCAGCTCGCCCAGACACCCGACCGCGCTCTCCTCCGGGGCCTCCGCGGGGCGGGGGGTGATCCTCCCCTGGCTCGGCGAGCGCGGGGTCCACCTCCCCGCCGAGCCAGATCTCCTGTCCTCGCCAGCGCAAGCCCTCCGCCGAGAGGATCTCGTCGAGGCGACGTCACTTGCTGGCGACGCCCCGCTCCGGGTTCGGGGGCCTTGAGTCGGTCCAGGGTCCGGGAGGCGATTGGTGGCGATCACCTCGCCCACCTCCTCGGACGGCGAGGGGGGCAGCCTACCGGATCGGGGTCGGTCCGCGAGCCCCGGGATGCCTTGCTCGTGGAACCGTCTCGGCCAGAGGCGGACGCTCTGGGGATGGATCCCCAGCTCCCGGACCATGGCCAGGACCTCAAGGCGTTCCCCGGCCAACCGGACTCTGATGCCAACCGACACCTCCCGACGAAGGGGCCCAACCGTCACGGTCCACTTGGCGGATGCACCGCTGAGCCGCCTCCCGCGACCTCTACGCGCTTGGGCAACCAGGGCGATCGGAGCGGTGAGGCGCATCGCAACCCCTGCTCTGGCTGGGCTCCTGAAAGAAGGCTTGGACCTGACGTGCCCGTCCGGCCATGGTCTCCACCAGGGTGTTGGCCAGGTAGGTGCTCATCGCTCCCTGGACCCGCCCCACCGGGTGGTGGGGACAGGGGCGAGGACCGAAGATGGGCCGGACCTGGGGGCGCTTCCCAAGCCAGCGGGTGAGCGGCAGCAGCGGATGGCAATAACGTGGTCGAGGTTGGCCGGGCCTCCATCCTCCTCCTCGCCACCGAGGCCAGTTCCATGCCCCTCAGCGCAGGAGGATCCCGGCGAGCTTGCCTTTCAGGAGCTAGCCCGGGCAGTTCCGACGACGGCGGCCAGGACCTCCCGGATCCTTGCCCCGGCTCGGTCCCGATCGGGCTGGCCAACGTCGAGCCATGCGATGATGGCCTCGGCGGCCACCATGGGGGTCAGCCGTGCCGCCCACTCGGCCCACGGCTGGTCAGGAATGGTGTCGACGAGGTGACGGTAGGCCACCGCCACCATGTCGGCGCGAAACCGATCCATCTCCTCCCGGAACTCGGGCTCCCTGGCGGCGTGGTGGAAGAGGAGCCGAAATCCGGCCGGGTCCTCCGCTGCCGCGGCCACCAGGGCGTCCACGCTGGCCAGCGTGTAGTGATCCTCACCGATGGCCGTGACCAGTCGCTGACGGGCCCGTTCAAGCACTGCCCGGTAGAGGTCGGCCTTGGAGGCGAAGTGGCGGTAGAGGATGACGCGGCTGACACCCGCCGCCGCGGCCACGTCGTCGAGGCTGGTCCTGGCGAACCCGGCCCGAGCGAAGGCCTCAGTTGCCGCGGCCAGGATCTGCTCGCGGCGTTGCGCACGACGCAGGCGCTGGCCGCCAGAGGGGACAGTCTGCATGGGGTCAGCGCGATCCTACACTCGAAATTGTTTATGATGGCGTGTACATCACTGAGTTCACCATCTCACAGGAGCCATGAACGCACCGGACGACCTCCCCGCCATGCCCTTCCAGCGGCCGAACCCGCTGGTCACGCCTCCCCTGGTGCGCCAGATCCAAGCCCGAGGCCCGCTCACCAAGGTGCGCACGCTGGCTGGCGACGAGGCCTGGCTCGTCGTCCGCTACGCGGAGGTGAAGCGGCTCCTGAACGACGATCGCTTGGGCCGCTCTCATCCGGATCCAGCGCACGCGCCTCGCATCAGCGACTCGATCCTGTTCGGAGGCCCGGCCGAGAACTACGCCACCGAGCACGCGGACCATGCGCGCATGCGCAGGCTGCTCACCCCTTTCTTCTCCGCCCGGCGCATGGAGGCGCTACGTCCTCGGGTCGAGGGCCTGGTCGACGAGCTGCTGACGGCGCTCGCCCGACGCTCACCGCCAGTCGACCTCCATGAGGCCCTTTCCTTCCCACTGCCAGTGTTGGTGATCTGCGAGCTGCTGGGCGTGCCCTCCGCGGATCGGGAGCAGTTCCGTAGCTGGTCTTGCGACATCGCCAGCTTGCACGACCGGCGACGAGCAGAGGCGGCCCTGGCCGAGCTCGTCGCGTACATGCGCGCGCTGGTGGCTCACAAGCGTGCCCATCCCGGGGACGACGTGATCTCCGGCCTGTGCATGGCGGAGGCTGGCTCGCTTCCCGACCAGCACGTCGCCTTCTTGGCGGCGATGCTGCTGTTCGCCGGTCACGAGACCACGGTGGTGCGCATCGACCTGGGCACCTTGCTCCTGCTGACCAATCCCGATCAGCGGATGGCGCTGCAGGCTGACCCATCTCTGGTCGACACCGCCGTCGAGGAGATCCTGCGTGCCTCGCTCATCGGAGGCCACGGCTTGCTCCGGTATCCGCGGGAGGAGGTCGCGATCGGCGGGGTCACGATCGGTGCCGGGGACGCGGTCCTGCTCGACATCGGCGCCGGGAATCGCGACCCACGAGCGTTCGCAGCCCCGGACCGCTTCGACATCACCCGTCAGCCCAACCCTCACCTTGCCTTTGGCCATGGCCCCCACTTCTGCATCGGGGCCCCCTTGGCGAGGGTGGAGCTGCGAGCGGTGTTCGAGCGGCTCCTCCCTCGCTTCCCGAACCTGCGCCTGGCCGTGCCCGTCGAGCGATTGCGGACGCGTGAGGGGGTGCTGACCGGGGGCCTGCACGAGCTCCCCGTGACCTGGTGAGGGCGAGCCGAGCGGCCCGCTCGGGCACAGGGACCGGTCGGGCGGCCGGGGGTTACGTCTCGCTCGGAGCCTGCGCGACCAAGGCCTCACTCCCCTCCCCCGCCGTCTGGATGACCCAGCGAGCCTGGTAAGGCTCCAACACCACCCCGAGGCCATCCTCGAGGGTCTGGCCAGTCGCTTGGAGAGTGACCCGCTCCGGGGAGAGGTTGTGCAAGCAAAGCGCCGACTGGCGGCCGTCGGGTGAGGTCCGAAGCAGGGCGAATACCCGAGGGTCGAGATCCAAGACCCGCTGACGGCCGGCGGGATGGAAGGCCGCGCTGGCCCGTCGCTTGGCCAGCAGGGCGGAGAGTCCCTCAACGACCATGGCGCGCAGCGAGCCCGGCTCGGCCAGCTCCCGCTCAAGGTCCTCGGAAGCCAGCTTCTGACGATTGATCCGACGTGGGATGCCGCTGGCCTCTGCCCCCGCCCGGTCACCACGGGACCCGAGCAGCGAGTGGAGGTAGAGGGCGGGAACCCCGACCAACGACAGCATGACGGCATGGGCGACGAGAAAGCGGTTGACCTGGGTTTGGAGCGGCTCGTCAGCAGCAGGGTCGGAGAGGGCATCGAAGTAGTTGATGTTCAGCTCGTATGGACTGCGGGAGCCATGGCCGTCGTCCTTGTACGAGACGAAGCCCCCGTGCCGCAGAGCGCGCTCGACCAGGGCGTCGATCTCCTGGTCGGGGAGGATGCCGCGCACGGGGGTGAGCCCGATGCCATCGTGCGAGGCCAGGAAGTTGAGGAAGGTGGCTCCGCCGGAGGGGATCTCGAGCGATGCCGCCCAGCGGGTGAGGTCGCGTGCCTCGCCGGTCGCGAGCGCGTGCAGCACCAGCGGGGGCAAGGCGAAGTTGTAGACCATCTGCGCTTCGTTGGTCCCGTCGCCGAAGTAGGAGACGTTGTCACGATGGGGCACGTTGGTCTCCGTGACCAGGAGGACGTACGGTGCCACCTCGTCCAGGATCGACCGCAGGAGCTGGACGACGCGGTGGGTCTGAGGCAGGTGGATGCAGGGGGTGCCGATCTCCTTCCACAGGTAGGCGATGGCGTCCAGCCGGATCAGGCTCGCTCCCTGGGCCACGTAGAAGAGCAGCACCTTGATCAGAGCCAGAAGCACCTCGGGGTTGCGGACGTCCAGGTCGACCTGGTCCGCGCTGAAGGTGGTCCACACCTTTCGCGGCCCGTCGGCGGTCTCGAAGGTGGTCAGGAGGGGCAAGGCTCGAGGCCGCACCACCTGGCTCAGGTCGGGGTCACCGTCGACGACGATGAACCACCCACGGTACTGAGGATCTCCGGCCAGGAAACGCCGGAACCAATGGCTGCGGGCAGAGACGTGGTTGAAAACGGCGTCAACCATGAGACCGAAGCGCTGCCCGATCGAGCGGACGTCCTCCCAGGTGCCGAGCTCGGGGTCGACCATGCAGTAGTCGACGACCGAGAACCCATCGTCGGAGGAGGAGGGAAAGAAGGGGAGGAGGTGGACAGCGTTGACGAGGTCGCCTGCATGGGCCTCCAGGAACGAGCCCAGGGTGCGCAACGGCGCTTCTCCCGGCCTCCGGACCTGGTCGCCGTAGGCGATCACGAGGACATCGCCATGGGTCAGCTCGCGGCGGGCGCCGTCGCTGGGCCGATGCCGAGCTTGGTGTTCAGAGAGCATCTGTCGAAGGCGCAGCTCGATGGCCCTTGCCCGAGCCGGGCCATAGAGGAAGGCCAGATGATCACCAATGTCCTGTGGCATGGCCGGGTATTCTCAGCGGTCGGCCCCGGAAGACGCCACCTGGCTCGAGCTCCCCGTCCCCCGGCGCGCAGGGATTCGTCTTGGCCGGTGGCCTTCCATGGGCGGCGAGGCCGTCCTCGACATCGTAGGGTCGTGCTACGACGCTACGTGACCCTGCCAGTGGCCAGCCAGGGGCCGGAGGGCCTGGGACGACGCGCGAACGGCGCGGGCACCCCAAGGCGGGCATCGCCCGGGTGAGATCCTGGTGGGGATGGGATCGGTACGGCGTCTTGCTCCTGCTGATCATCGCTTCCATCATCTGCTTCGGGCTGCTCGGAGACCTGCGCTGGGGACGTCCGGCCAGCCTCGGCCTGGTCGCGATCGTCGTCCTCATGGCCCTCAAGGCCTCCGCGGTGCCATCCCGCTGGCTTCAGGTGACCGCACTCGTGTTGGCGGTCCTGCTCATCCTGACGGTGATCACGGTGTTGGGGGAGGGCGATCGGCCCTCACGTCTCATCAACCAGTCGATCCTGGTGGTGCTGCTGGCGATCGCCCCCACCGCGGTTGCGCTGCGCGTGGCACAACACCGGTTCGTCAACCTCTCGACGGTGGCCGGGACAGTGTGCGTCTACCTGTTGGTGGGGTTCCTGTTCGCCTCCTTGTACGAGTTGGTCGCGTTGGCCGGGTCGGCGCCGTTCTTCGCCTCCCAGGCCAGCGCCGACAGCGTCGACTACCTGTACTTCAGCTACGCCACGCTCACCACGGTCGGGTACGGCGACCTCACCGCCCGTGGCGACCTGGGTCGCATGCTGTCCGTGACCGAGGCGCTCATGGGCCAGGTGTACCTGGTGACGGTGGTGGCCCTGGTGGTGGCCAACATCGGCCGCGAGCGGCGCCAACGTCGGCCGTGAGCCTCAGCTCCCGGCAGGGATTCGAGCGCTCCGCCGTTGCGCATCGGTGGCGCCCGATGATCCGGCCGGCGGAGCCTTCCCTCAGCCGCCGTCGGCTCGGCGAGACCACAGCACTCGGGGCAAGAGCAGGGACCGAGGATGAGCCGGACCTGGGAACGCTCCCGAGCCAGCGGGTGAGCGGCAGCGGTGGACGGCCACGGGGTCGAGGAGGATGGTGCTGGTGGCCCGGGTGGTGCTGAGCTGGGCACGTCCATTGCCGGCTCAGCCGTCCGTTGCCAGACACGAGGCTGGCCTCGTGGGGACCCGGGGAAGCCCCGGACTTCCCGGGCGCACGGTGAGGAAGCGCGAAGCTCGCGAGGGGAACCTCGTGAGGGGGTGCCGCTTGAGCGCTATCGATCACCCAGCGGCAACGGAAAGTCAGGTGCCCCGGCGGGACGTCGGCCAGGTCCTGGCCAGCGCAGGATCCGACACGAACTCGCCCCCCGTAATGGCCTCATGGGTGGCGGGCCCGCTTTCGACCAGGACGAATTCCAGCGCTGGTACACCGAAGCAGGCGAGCGCTTCATGGGCCTCGTCTCCAAGCCTCTGCCGGGCTCTCGAACTGGGCTTGTTTCCTGGCCGAGCAGGCCTCTCGGCTTGCTCCCCTCGGGAGGGTGGAAGGTGCGCCTCCCCGCCCCTTCCCCGAGCACGGCAGGGAGTGGCTGGCGGGTCTGAGCACAAGGGAGCTCGGTCGTCGCTGCAACCCCAAGGGGGCGGTCGGATAGCCGGTCATCTCCTCGGGGTGGCCATGGGGATGCGGCCTGGCGGTCAACCGGGTGGGGGCCGTCGGCCATGGGACCGTGGCAGAAGCAGAAAGGGACGAGCGCATCCGACTGGAGCGGACCGGATGGGAGGTGCCTGGCAGCCCTGCTCGTCGCGGAGGGCATCAGCTCCCCTCCTCGTCGAGGGGCCTGGCTGCCTTCCAGGAGCGTCCCCGCCGCGACTCCACGACCCTCACTCATGCGGGGCTCGCACCACCCCCGCGGTGACCTCGAAGGTCGAGCGGCCAGGGCCCACGGTCTAGGCCGGTCTGGGCTCCAGGTGAGGAGGCGCGCGGCGGCGCCGTCGGCCGGCTTGGCCCGCCGCTCAGGCCACCAGCCCCCCGCGGGAGGCTGATCCAGCTGGCCCCGCCCTGGGGATGGCGGCGACCAACGTCCCCACCTGGCTGCCCCCGGCCCATGGCACGCCGGTCCAGCAGGAGCTCCGGGACGTGACGGCTGCTCTCGCTCGTCGGCCACACCGCCGCCACCGTGGCGATGCCAGGGCGACCGTCCCATCAGGTGCCTCTGGCAGGCAGGCATGGCCAGCCTGCCAGCCGGGGGCGATCGGCCCGCCGTCCGGATCGATGGCGCTCACCCTCCCTCGTCGACCACCCCCCGATCCGGACGCAGCCCGGGCTCCTGACTCGGCGGAGGGTCCCACGAACTCCTGGTTGGCCTCCCAGGGTTGGCCACGAACCACGACACGATCGGCCGGAAGCAGCGCCCGTGCCCCGCCGGACCTGCCCATCCCCGAAACCAGGGCCGATGGCCGCGGCCAGGCGCCGGACGAGGTGGGGGTGCAGCACCTCCAGGGAGAGGGCGGAGGGGAGCTCCGGCTGATCGTCCCCTGACCCATCATGGACGAGCGCCTCCAGCGGCGACCTCGACCAATTCCAGAGCGATGAGCGCATCATCGCCCCGATCCCGGGGGGATTGGCAACCGCCCCGCCAGAGGAACGTCACCCTGTTCCATCCGCGTAAGCTTCAGATGGTGGCCACGCTCGCCGATCTCAGCGTCCTGGACGGTGAGGGCCGTGCGGTGAGGATACGTGACCTCGCCGCTCATCGCCCGCTCCTCCTCTGCTTCTTGCGGCACTTCGGTTGAACACACTGCAAGGCAACGGCCGTGCAGGTGCGCGGTAGGCTGCCTGAGATCCGTGCCCGCGGGGCGGATCTGGCCTTCGTGGGCAACGGGACCCCGGCGCAGGCGAGGGCCTTCCAGGCCCACTACGCGCCGGACATCGGCGTCTACACCGACCCCGCTCGCGAGGTCTACCTGGCCGCCGGCATGCGGCGGAGCGTCATGGGGACCTTGAGCCCGAGGAGCCTGCTGGCGGGCTTCAGCGCCACGCTGGCCGGTCATGTGCAGACCGGCCTGCAGGGGGATCCCTTCCAGCTCGGGGGGCTGTTGCTCCTGGCACCGGCAGGCGAGGTACGGTTCGTCCAGCGCTTCCGAGAGGCAGCGGACCGACCCGACCTGGACGCGGCCCTGGCCGCGCTCGCACCAGCGTCGTCCTGAGGTCGCCAGCCTCAGCCGGCAGCCCGAAGGCCGAGCTCGGTGAGGACGTTGCTGGACCAAAGCGCCCGCGTCGCCGCCCCCCGGTGGCTCCAGCGGTCCTTCTCCTCGGGCGACATCTCGGAGAAGGTCTTTCCGACCTCCGGCACCAAGAACAGGGGGTCGTAGCCGAACCCCCTGCCCGGCCGAGGCGTGACGATCTCCCCCTCGCAGCTACCAGTGAAGACCCGCGTGGGTCGACCGGGGACGGCCAGCGCCAGGGCGCACACGAACCGGGCCCGCCAGGGCTTGGGATGGCCGCTCAGGCGCTCCAGCACGATCCGGTTGCGCTCTGCCTGGGTAGGGGCCAGGCGCGCGGAATGGAGCCCGGGGAAGCCCCCCAAGGGCTCGATCTCCAGCCCGCTGTCATCGCCCAGCGCCGGCATCCCGGTCACCCTGGCCACCGTCTCGGCTTTGAGGGCGGCGTTGGCCTCGTAGGAGGCACCGTCCTCGACCACCCTCGGCTCGACCCCCTCCAGCTCGACCTCCAGGTCGCCCAGCAGCCGTCGGTACTCGGCCACCTTCCCGGGGTTGGCGGAGGCGATGGCGAGACGGGGAAGGGAACGGCTGGAGATGGTCATCCGAGCGAGGCGATGGCTCGCTTCTGCAGGGTGATCAGCTCACGGATGCCCCGGCCGGCGAGGGCCAGCAGCTCGTCCAGCTGCTGGTGACTCAAGGGCTCCTTCTCGGCTGTCGCTTGCAGCTCGATGAAGCGCCCGTCCTCGGCCATGACCACGTTCATGTCGGTATGGGCCAGGAAATCCTCGGCATAGTCGAGGTCCAGACGTGGCTCACCGTCGACCACCCCCACGCTCACCGCTGCGACGTAGTGCCGGATCGGGTTGCCAGTGATCACGCGGGCCTCCTGCATGCGGCGGATGGCCTGGTACATGGCGACGAAAGCGCCGGTGATCGAGGCCGTCCGGGTGCCACCGTCAGCCTGCAGGACGTCGCAGTCCAGGGTGATCGTGCGTTCGCCGAGCATGCGCATGTCGACCACGGTCCTGAGCGAGCGCCCGATCAACCGTTGGATCTCGTGGGTCCGGCCGCCGATGCGACCGGCGCTGGCCTCCCGCTGGCTCCGGTCGTGGGTGGCGCGGGGGAGCATGGCGTACTCGGCGGTCACCCAGCCCAGGCCGCTTCCTCGACGGTGAGGGGGCACCCGGTCCTCCACGCTGGCCGTGATCCACACCCGTGTGCGGCCCATGGAGACCAGCGCCGAGCCCTCGGCGTGGACGTTCACCCCCAGCTTGATCTCGACGGGGCGGAGCTGATCTGGCCGCTCACGGCCATCGGGTCGGGGCATCGTCGTGATCCTAGCGCCCTGACAGCTTCAAGGCCAGCGTCGCCCCCTCCCAGAAGATCCAGAGGGGGACGAACATGATCAATGGCGTGATGGGATCGGCCCCTGGCGTCATGAGGTTGGCCAGGAGGCCGAGGCCCAGGATCCAGTACAGCCGGTTGCGGTACAGCCAGCGCGAGTTGATGATCCCCAGGCGCCCCAGGGCGTAGAGCGCCACCGGCAGCTCGAAGACGAGCCCGAAGCCCAGGCAGATGAGCAGGATGAAGTTGAGGAGCTGGCTGACGTCGGGCAGGTACTTCAGCTCGGCCGGGGCGAAAAAGCCGGGAAAGGTGAGGATCTTGATGAAGATGGGCAGGGCGAACAGGGCAGCAGCCACCCCGGCCAGGAAGAAGAGGTAGCTGAAGAAGACCAGCGGGAAGAAGACCCGTTTCTCATGCTGAAGGAGGCCTGGGCTCACGAACCACCATATCTGCCACAGGATGACCGGGGCAGCCACCAGGATGCCGATGTAGAAGGCCAGGCGCAGGCCAAACATGAATCCGCCCGTGACGTTCAGGAAGAAGGCCTGCTGGAGCCCCGCCCGGTGCAAGAGGAACTCGAAGGTCTGATGCCAGAAGGCGTAGGCGACGATCGTCCCCCCCACCCAGGCGATGATCGAGATGATGAGCGCGCGCCGAAGGTCCTCGAGGTGCTCGATGACGGTCATCTGCGCCTCGGGATCCCGGCGACGGGACTGGCGTGAGCCCCGGCCGAGGAGGGCCATGATCCTCGGCGTCTAACTTTTGGCCTCGGGCTCGGTCTTCGCCACGTGCCCTGGCTCGGCGGTGGTCGTCGAGGCCGTGGTCGGGCCAGGGTCGGTCGCCGATCCTCTGGTTTCGTCGATCGCGCTCCGCATCTCCTCGCTCAACTCGCTAGAGGTCTTGCGGAACTCTCTGATCCCCCGCCCCAGCGCCCCTCCGAGCTCCGGAAGCTTGCCGGGGCCGAAGATGATCAGCACGATGACGAGGAGGACGACGAGCCACAGCGGATGAAAGCCAAATGGCATCGCTTCAGAAAACCTCCATGCGATTATACGGACGGGGGTGCCCCAACCGGATCACATCATGCTCGTTTCACCTGGACGCTGATGATGGTGTCGGATGACGTCAGCTGACCGACAATGTCGAGCCCCTTGGTGACGTTCCCGAAGTGGTTGTAGTCCACCGAAGGGTTTCCGCCCGGCCAGCTCTGCTTCAGGATGAAGAACTGCGAGCCGCTGATCCTGCCGTCCGGGAACCTGGCCATGCCCAACGAGCCGGGGGACCAGCCACCGCTGGCGGTGGGCTCTGGGGGCAGGTCGTACCCGGGACCCCCGTGCCCGTTCCCGAGAGGATCGCCGGCCTGGATGACCCAGGCACGGCTGTCGAAGAAGTGGAGGTGGTCGAAGTAGCCGTGCTCGGCGAGCACGATGAAGTTGTTGACCGTCCGCGGGGCAGACCGGGCCAGGAGCTGGATCGTGAACGACCCTTTGCTGGTCTGGATGGTCGCCTGGTAGGAGGCCGTGGGGTCGATGCACATCGGCGGCGGGGCGGCGTAGTGCCGTGGCGCCAGCTGCTCGGCGGTCGTGCAGGTGGCGAACGGACCGCTCGGGTGAGGGGCTAAGAGCCAGCTCATGGCGGCACCTGCCGCCAGCACGACCGCGACCACGGCCGCACTGATGGCCAGCGCCGGCAGCGGACGCATCGGCCAACTCGGCCTGACCTCGGGCTCACCCGAAGGTCGTCGAGCGCGTCGTGTTGCCATCGGGGTACCAATGTTGCCAGGCAGAGGGGGGCACGTGCGCGTCAGGATCCCGACGGCGAGCCTCGTGCGGCTCTCGTCGCCCCTGGGCCTGCGGCATAGGGCTTACGGCGCTGGCGGATGACCGGGTGACGAGGACCTCGTCCGTTCGACCTGTCGGCTCGCCACACGAGCCGCCAACCGAACCCGGAGGATGCGAGCGGCCCGGAACGGCGAAGGTGACGGCCACCCCGGCACCACACCGCTCAGGATCGCCACCCCAGCGTGCCCAAGGCCAGCGCCGCCCAGGTCGCGCCCAGTCCGACCCCGGCCGCGGGAGAGGGTCAGGTCCGGGGCGAGAGCCGATATCCGAGCCCTGGGACCGCCTCCAGCGCGATCCCGGCGTCGCCCGAGGACTCGAGCTTGCGGCGCAGCCGCTGCACGTGGGGATCGACCGAGTGATGGTCCACATCGGCCATGTAGCCCCAGACCTTCTCGAGGAGCTGGCTTCGGGTCAGCACTCGCCCCGGGTTGGCCGCCAGCAGGGCAAGGAGGTTGAACTCGGTCATGGTCAGCCTGACCTCTCGGTCGCCGACCCGAACCCTCCGTCCTTCGGTGTCGATGGTGACGTCGCCAACGCTGACGAAGCGACGTTTGACGGATCCTCCGCTTGCCATCTCCATCCGACGAAGGTGAGCTCCCAGGCGAGCGATGAGCACCCGGGCGTCGAACGGCTTGGTGATGTAGTCATCGGCCCCCACCTCGAGGCCGACGATGACGTCCACGTTCGCGGTGCGACCAGTCAGCATCAGGATGGGGCAGGTCACCCCTCGACGACGGAGCTCCCGACACACCTCGATGCCGCTGAGGTCAGGGAGGACCCAGTCCAGGAGGAGGATGTCGGGCTCGCTGGCCTCGACGATCTGCAACGCCTGCTGCCCTCGGGCGGCCTCGATCACCTCGTAGCCATCGTTGCGGCACACCTCCCCCACCAGGGCTCTGACTGCCGCATCGTCCTCGACCACCAGGACCCGCCGGCGTCGACGCATGGCTACACCATCAGCGCACCGGGGGGGTGAAGCCCACCGGATGGTGGGCCCGGTTGGCTCGCCGAGCTCGGCGGAGCAGGACCGCGTGCCGTTCACCGGCCGCGATGATGTCCACCAGCTCCCATCCCTCGGCGGCGGCCTTGGTGAGCTGCTCGGGCAACGTGGTCCCGTCCAGCACCTGCTCGGCCGTCATGATCTCGGTCCGGTACTCGTGTTCCTGCCCCTCAGGAGGCACCGAGGGGATGACCGCGGCCGGAGGTGCCTCCGGCGCTTCGTCAGGTTCTTCCTCCAACCGCTTGGGCATCGTGTCGAATCTTAAGCCCGCAGCTCGGGGCTGTGGTCACCCGATCGATGCGGCTTCCATCCCACCGC
Source organism: Candidatus Dormiibacterota bacterium (assembly GCA_035294145.1). GTDB lineage: Bacteria > Chloroflexota > Dormibacteria > Dormibacterales > Dormibacteraceae > CADDZO01. The sequence goes on from DATGLL010000267.1 coordinate 12,845, forward strand.
TGGGGCGCTGTCCATGGTAGAGGTGGCGGGCCCTGCGAAGGGCCGAGGGCGCACCTTGGCGTCCGTCGAGGCCAGAGGCATCGGACGGCGATCTCGGCGGCACCCCTGGGCCCGGAAGGACACGGCCCTGGTCGGGCCGCCCTCGACCCGATCCACAAATATCGTATCGCGATGTATCGTATGACGTATGAAGAAGGAGGTAGATCCAGAGCTGCTCATTCTCGCCAGCCTGGCTGGCGGCCCTCGCCACGGCTACGGCATCATGCAGGACGTCCGACGGCTGACCGGGGTGCACCTGGGGCCGGGGACCCTCTACACCGCGATCCCACGCCTGGAACGCCAGGGGCTGATCGAGGCCATGGCCGCGACAGGTCGGCGACGGCCCTACCGCATCACGCAACGGGGCGCCGAGGTGCTGCGGGAGCGGTTGGAGGCAATGCGGACGCTGAGCACGGCGGGCCTGGCTCGCCTGGGGGTACCGGCATGAGGCGGAACACGTTCACCAGGCTGGCCTGGCTCTTCCCGCCAGCCTGGCGGCGGAGGTACGGCCAGGAGATGGAGGCGTTGCTGGAGGACGTGGATCCCAACGTCAGCGCCGTCGTCGACGTCTTCCTCGCCGCCGGCCGGGCTTGGCTCCGCTCGCTCGTGCCGCCGGCATGGGCGGCGCTGAGGGCGTTGTTGCTGGTCCCGGTGGCGACCGTGCTGGTCCAGTGCTGCGTTCTCGGCGCCCTACAACTGACGGCGGCCATCCTCGGCCGCTCGCTGACCTTCGAGGTCTGGCTGGGCGGTGTCCTCCTCTGGAGCGCAGGGCCGCCGGTCGAGTTCACGTTGGGGGTCGGTGCCCTAGCCGGGGCCTTGCTCTGCGGGCTCGTAGCGGCGTCGCTGGCCGCCTGGCGGGCGGCGCGGGTCGGTCAGGCCTCGATGGCAGGAACCTCTACCGACTGAGCCCCGCGGGACGCCATCATCCAGCTGGCTGGCAGGCACCCCCCGATGGGGATCGGGGGACGTTGGTGCGGGTGGTGGGATTCGAACCCACACGGGTCGACACCCCCGACTTTTTAAGAGCCGTGCGTCTGCCGTTTCGCCACACCCGCACCTCACGTGCCTTGGTGGTCTAGACGAAAGGCTGCGACACTCGGGCCAGACGGTCAAGCTGATCGGGCGAGAGCTGGAGGCGCAGGGCACCCACGTTGTCCTCCAGCTGCTCAGGCCGGGAGGCGCCCACGATCGGAGCCGTGATCCCGGGCTGGGCAAGCGTCCAGGCGAGGGCGACCTGAGCGGGAGTTGCCTCTATCTCCCGGGCCACCGCGGTCACCGTCTCGACCACGTCGAACATCCGATCATCCCAATATCGCCGCTGGTAGACGCGGCCATACTCCCCCATGGCGAATCGTGATCCGGCGGGCGGCTCCTGACCGCGTCGATACTTGCCGGTCAGCATGCCCGCACCCAGTGGATTGTACGGGGTGACCCCGATCCCGGTAGCTCGGCACAGCGGCAGCAGGTCCCGCTCGTCGACACGGTGGAGGAGGTTGTACCGTGGCTGCACCACGCTGATCCGAGTCAGGCGGCGCTCGGCGATCACGGCCAGGGCCAGGCCCAGCTGCCAGGCCTCGAAGTTCGAGACCCCAAGGTAGTGAACCTTGCCCTCCCGGACCAGCTGGTCCAGCGCCTCCAGCGTCTCCTCCATGGGAGCGTCGAGGTCCCCGTGGTGGAGGTAGAAGATGTCGACCCGCTCCCTCCCCAGCCGCCGCAGCGAGGCCTCGCAGGCCTCGATCACGTGCTTGCGGCTGCCGCCCTGATCGTTCCGACCCGGCCCAACCCGGTTCACGCACTTGGTGGCGATGGTGACCGGATGGCCACGGCTTCGAAGCCAGCGGCCGATGATCTCCTCGCATCGGCCCACGGTCTGGTCCGAGGGGGGGACAGGGTAGACGTCAGCGGTGTCGAAGAAGTCGATGCCCAGCTCGAAGGCACGGTCCATGATCGTGAAGGCGGTTCCCTCGTCGACCTGGCTCCCGAAGATCATGGTGCCAAGCGCCAGCCGGCTGACCCGGAGGCCGCTGTGGCCGAGGTTGACGGTGTCCATGCGCTTCCTCTACTCCATACGTTCAGGTCCGGGCAGGCGAGCGATGATCGCGAGCTCAGGTCGTCGCGTACTCGTAGAAGCCGCGGCCGGTCTTGCGTCCCAGCTCGCCCCTCCGGACCTTCTCGACCAGGACCGCGGGGGCCCCGGGGCCACCCTCCTGCCTGGCCCGATCCTCCCAGATGCCGTGGAAGACGTCGAGGCCGCTGAAGTCGAGGAGCTCGAAGGGCCCCATGGGCCAGTTGAGGCCCTTCTTGATCGCCACGTCGATGTCCTCCGCCGAAGCGTAGCCGCCCTCCAGCAGGTGGAACGCCTCCTCCAGGGCCGCGAGCAGGATCCGGTTGACGACGAAGCCATGGATCTCCTTGGTGATCAGGACCGGGACCCGGCCGATGCTGCGTACGAACTCCATCGCGGTCTGGATGGTCTCCTCGCTGGTCTGTGGGCCCCTGACCACCTCGCACAGCTCCAGCACCGTGACCGGGTGGAAGAAGTGCAAGTTGCAGCAGCGCTCCGGACGAGGGACCAGGTCAGCCAGACGTGAGATCACGATGGTGCTGGAGTTGGTCGCCAGGATGGCGTCGGGCCGCGTCTGCCCTCCCATCTCCTTCCAGAGCGCCCGCTTGGCCTCGATGTCCTCGAAGATGGCCTCGATGACCAGGTCGGCTCCGGAGAGGGCGGGGCCCAGGTCGCTCGCGTCCCGGATACGGGCCAAGGCAGCCTCCGCCTGCTCCGCCGTCAGCCGGCCCCTCTCCACCGCTCGGTGGGCGAGTCGCTGGTTCTGTGCCCGCGCCCGCGCCAGCTGCTCGGGATTGGAATCGACCAGGGTCACGTCGTAGCGCCCACTGTAGGCTGTCTGCAGGGCGATCTGGGACCCCATCGTGCCGGCCCCGACCACGACCACCTCGTTGATCCGTTCCATCCACGACCCCCCGTTCTGGTACCTGGGCGACGATCGATTCCGACCGGAGTCCAACGGTAGCGCGTTCCGGCGCTCGCCAACCGCCCCTGGCCTGCGGTGGCGACCCCTATCATCGACAGCGATGGTGGCCGAGGGCCGCGTGGGCCGGCGTTGGGAGCTCCGGGTCCGAGGGGAGTGGCGATGCGCGTGAGCAGGGCTCGCTTCGAGGAGGCGGTCAAGGCCGCCATCGACGCGGTGCCAGAGCCTTTCCAGTCGTACCTGGAGGAGGTCGAGTTCGTGGTGGCGGAGCGGTCCGGGAAGGGACTCTTCGGCCGCTACGAGGGGGCGGGGGCGCTGGCCCCGGGTGGATTCCCGGCTCGGATCACGATCTACCAGCGCGCCCACGAGGATGCCTGCGACAGCTGGGAGGCGCTGGTCGAGGAGGTCAGGAGGACGATCCTGCATGAGATTGGCCACCACTTCCACATGGCGGAGGAGGAGCTCCCCTACTGAGGGTGGTCTCCTCAGCCCCAGCGGGCTGGGCCCGGCCCCTCTCATCCCCCGGCCAGCACCCGGATCGGGGTGCCGGCCAGGAAGGCGATGATGTCCTCCACCGCTTGCCCGTAGAAGACCCGATAGCCGGCCTCGGTGACGTAGCCGAGGTGGGGCGTCAGGACCGTGTTCGGGGTCGTCCTCAATGGGTGGTCCTGGGGCAGCGGCTCGATGTCGTAGACGTCGAGCGCCGCGCCCGCGATCCGGCCCGAGCGGAGGGCGGAGATCAGGGCCTGCTCGTCCACGATCGGGCCCCGGGAGGTGTTGACCAGGTAGGCGGTGGGCTTCATCGCCTCCAGCTCCGCGGCCCCGATGAGGCCCCGCGTCCGGTCGCTCAGGACGAGGTGCACGGTGACCACATCGGCGCCAGCCAAGAGTTCGAGCTTGCCCAGTCGCCGGACCCCGGCGGCCTGGGCTGCCTCCTCGGTCAGGTGCTGGCTCCAGGCCGTCACCTCCATCCCGAAGGCGCGTCCCACCGCCGCCACCTGCCGACCGATCCTTCCCAGACCAATGACCCCGAGCGTCCGCCCGGCCAGGTCGACGCCCAACGTGTGCTGCCAGCCTCCGGCCCGGATCGCGGCATCCTCCTCCGGCACGTGCCGAAGCAGGGCGAGGATCAAGGCCCAGGTGAGCTCGGCGGTGCTGGTGCCGGTCCCCTCCGTGCCGGTCACTGTGATGCCGAGCTCGGCGGCCGCCTCGAGGTCGATGGCGGCGTTGCGCATGCCGGTGGTGACCAATAGCCGCAGACGCTGGAGGCGGCTGAGGAGGGTACGGGGGAAGGGGGTGCGTTCCCGCATCGCCACCACCACGTCGAAGTCGGAGAGCCGCGCCACCAGGGCATCCAGCTCGGCCAGGTGGTCGTGGAAGAAGATGACCTCGGTCCCTTCGGGCAACGAGGTCCAGTCGGCCATACGCTCTGCCACCTGCTGGTAGTCGTCCAGCACCGCCACGCGGATCATGCGGCCATCATGCCCGGCTGCAGGGGCCTGCGGGCCCAGGCTACCGGCTCGGAGTCCGCCGTCTCACCGTGGGCCAGGCGCCGGGGCGGGGCCGCTCAAGCCACGCCCCAGAAAGCCCGGTCCCAGAGCACCAGCGGGTCCCCGTCCCTCCGGCCAGCGTCGGTCACCTCCCCGATCGCGACGTCGTGATCGCCGGCCGGATGCAGCACCTGGAGGCGGCACTCGAACCAAGCCACACAGCCGGCGACCAGGGGCAGACCGTTGGCTCCCAGCTCGTGCGGCACCGCCCGCCAGGCCGGATCGACCAGGGGTGCCCGCCCGGCGAAGCGTTCGGCCACGAACTCCTGCCGTCGCTCCAGCACGCTCACGTTGAAGGCGCCGCTGGCCGCGATCGCCTCCCGGGTCCGGCTCAGCCGATCGAGGCAGACCAGCACCAGTGGAGGCTCCAGCGAGGCCGAGGTAAAGCTGCTGGCGGTGAGGCCGCGGAAGCCCTCGGCGTCGCGGGCACTGACCACCACCACCCCGGCGGCCACCGCCGCCATGGCATCTCGGAACCGATCCGACACCTATGGGAGGGTAGGCCAACAGGCGGTAAAATTCCCGAGCGCAGGACGGTGGCGACGTAGCCAAGTGGTTAAGGCAGGGCTCTGCAAAAGCCCGATCCCCAGTTCGATTCTGGGCGTCGCCTCCATTGCTCGTCTCTGTGCCGCCGTTCCCCAAGAGGTCAGGAGGGTCCCCGCATGGGCGTCGTCGTGATCAGGATGCCGCAGCTGGGTGAGTCGGTCACCGAGGGGACGGTGGAGCGATGGCTGAAGCACGAGGGTGACTACGTCCGCCGGGACGAGCCGCTGGTGGAGGTGGTGACGGACAAGGTCAACGCCGAGATCCCCTCACCCTACGAAGGTCGGTTGACCAGGATCTCGGTCCAGGAGGGCGCCACCATCCCCATCGGCCAGGAGCTGGCGGTGATCGAGGTGGCGGGCGAGGAGATGACCGTGCCCGCCGAGCCATCGGACGGGGAGGCGGTCGCTTCCTCGGCCACTGCGGCCGGACAGGCGCCAGCCGGCGGTCGGCGGCTGAGCCCCGCCGTGCGGCGGTTGGTCGAAGAGCACGGCCTCGACCCGGGCCAGATCCCGGGCACCGGCGAGGGCGGCCGTGTCACGCGAGACGACGTCCTGGCCTTCCTCGCTCGGCGCGAGCGCGGGGCCGAGCCGGCTCCCGCCACGCCAGCCCCAGCCGTGCCAGTAACCTCCGAGGGCGAGGAGCTGGTCAGGCCCACGGTCATGCGTCGGTCCATCGCCGAGCACATGGTGCGGAGCCTCGCCACCGCCCCGCACGCCTGGACGATGCAGGAGGTGGACGTGAGCGAGCTGGTCCGCTACCGCGAGGCGGAGAAGGAGGGGTTCCGTCGCCGGCATGGGGTTCCCCTCACCTACGTCCCCTTCGTGGCTCAGGTGCTCTGCGAGGCGCTGGTCGAGTTCCCCTACCTGAACGCGAGCTGGACCGAGGAGGGCATCCTCCTCAAGCGCTACGTCAACCTGGGCATCGCGGTCTCCATCCCCGACGGGCTGATCGTGCCGGTGGTGAAGGACGCAGGTCGGATGGGCTTCGCCGACCTCGCCCGTGCCGTCGCCGACCTGGTCGAGCGGGCTCGGGCCCGGCAGCTGAAGCCAGACGAGGTCCAGGGCGGTACCTTCACCCTCAACAACACCGGGGCCACCGGCTCCATCGCCAGCCAGCCCATCATCAACCAGCCCCAGGCGGCGATCCTCACCATGGAGGCCATCACCCGCCGGCCGGTGGTGATCGGCGATGGGATCGCCATTCGGCACATGATGAACGTGTGTCTGTCGTTCGACCACCGGATCGTGGATGGGATGATGGCCGGCTCCTTCCTGAGCTTCATCAGGCAGCGACTGGAGAGCTGGACCCCAGCCTCCATCCGCGTCTAGGAGGGGTACGGTGAGCGAGCCGCTGACGCCGGGACGCCGGATTCCGGCGTGGATCAAGGTCCGGGTGCACGAGGGCGAGAACTACCGCCGGCTTCGGGCCCTGGTGCGGGATCAACGTCTGCATACGGTCTGCGAGGAGGCGCACTGTCCCAACATCTTCGACTGCTGGAATCGGGGCACGGCGACCTTCATGATCCTGGGCGACGTTTGCACCCGCGCCTGCCGCTTCTGCGCGGTCACCTCGGGGCGGCCGACGGAGCTGGACATCGGCGAGCCGCTGCGGGTGGCGGAGTCGGTGGCGGAACTGGGCCTTCGGCACGCGGTGATCACCTCAGTGGACCGGGACGACCTTCGCGACGGTGGGGCCACGATCTTCGCCCGCACCATCCGTGCCATCCGTCGCCGAAGCCCTGGCACCTCGATCGAGGTGCTGACCCCCGACTTCCAGGGCGACCGCGAGGCGATCCGCACCGTGGTCGAGGCTCGACCTGACATCTTCAACCACAACACCGAGACGGTCCCCCGGCTCTATCGACGGATCCGGCCTCGGGCCGTCTACGAGCGCAGCTTGGAACTCCTGGCCTACGTGAAGGAGCTCGACCCCGAGATGGTGACCAAGTCCGGGGTCATGGTGGGCCTGGGCGAGACCAAGGAGGAGCTGCTCCAGGTCTTCCACGACATGCGCGACCACGGCATCGAGGTGTTGACCATCGGCCAGTACCTGAGGCCCAGCCGCAAGCACGCCGAGGTGGCCCGCTTCTATCGTCCGGAGGAGTTCGTCGAGCTCCGGCGGGCAGCGCTGGAGATGGGCTTCGCCCACGTCGAGTCGGGTCCCCTGGTGCGCTCCTCCTACCACGCCGAGGAGCAGATCCCGGCCGGACGTCGGGTGGCCCGAGCCGCGTCCTAGGGGCTCCCGGTCGGCAATGGCCTCAGCCCGGAGGTCGTGCCAGGAGGAGGCGGTGCTCAGCTCGAACGGGTAGCGCCCGGGGATGGCTACCGTGGGGAGGTGAACGGGTCAGCGTCGGGGCTAGGGCTAGCTTGCCAGCATCGGCGGGATGGCATCGGGAGGAGGGGTGGCCGGGTTCCCCAGCCGGCTCAGGGTCGGGACGCTTGGCCACGACGTAGGGCGACGAGCACCAAGGCCGAGACGCTGAGCATCACCACCAGCAACCCCAGCTCGAGCAGGGTGGTCGGGGAGGTGAGCGGCTCGGCGCTGGCGGTGACGACCAGGATGCGGCGCACGCCGGCGATGATCACGATGACCAAGAAGGGCTCGGGCTCCACCTCGTGCCGGACGACCGCGATCCGTACGGTGTGGAAGACCTCGGCCAACACGAAGACCAGGAGCACGCGGTCGAGCACGGTCAGCGCCCGGTTCGCCTCGCCACCGCTCCCGAACAGGAGCGGCACCGCGTCCAGGAGCACGAGTACCGCGGCCGCGATCAGCAGCGCGCCCCCGAGCACGTAGAGGCACGTCTCCAGGACCACCCCGCCCTGCTCGAGCCATCCCCGCAGCCTCCGCCATTCACCGTGAGGCGTCACGATCCCGCCGCCCGACCCGGCTCCTCAGGCCATGAACGTTACCAGACCAGCCGCGGCCCCCCGCGGGGCCGCGGCGTTCGGGCACGGCCGGCTTGAGCGGACAGCCACCCTCGGCTGACCCATCCTGCAGCTGAGCCAGCGTGCAGGTGATGGGCCGGGGTGCTGGAACGGCCTGAGCTGCCCATCGATGTCGCAAAGGGGACGGCGGGAGTGCGAGAGCGATCGAGACGATCAACCGTCGCCCGGCCTGATGCCTGGTGAGCGAGCCGCTCGACCGCCCGAGCCATGGCGGCCAGCGCCCCCATCCCTCATCCTCGCTCCCCGGCACGGTGGGAGACGCCGTCGACGATGTCACCTCCGGACCGCACCCTGTCCATGGGCTTCGCGAGGAGTGTCGGGAGGTTCGCCGGGCACTCGAGGAGGACATGGGTCGCGCCCTTGAGCTGGCCGGCGGCGACGCCGACCTTCGGAGGATCGCTTGTGGCTCATCGCCTCCAGCTACCGGACCGTGCGCGCCCTGGCCCACCGGGCGACCGCGGCTCCACGTCCGCCGCGGACGACGAGTACGACACTGGGGACCGGGGCGTCCTTACCTGCCGGCAGCCGGCGAGGCGATCGGACCGCCGGCTGGAGGCCAGCTCCCCCCGTCCCACGATTGCGCGTTGGCCGTCCATGGGAGCATGGGACGGCGTCAGCCGGGTGATTGGCGGGGCCCCGGTCGGTGCTCGGCCGACGGCCCATCTCGGTCCTGGCCCTCGCCGTCGGCCCGGCGGGTCGCGAGCACCTCCAGGGCACGATCCCGTTCCTGGGCTCGCTCCTCGGCCAAGGCCTCGGCGGCTCGGGCCCGTTGCTCCGCCTCCACCCGCCCCCGCTGCTCCTCGGCCCTCCTGGCTTCTACCTCCCGCAGCTCCCGGTGCAACCGCTCCAGCCGCTGCAGGTGCTCCGCCGTCTCTCGGCGCCAGCGCTCGGAGACGTCCGCCAGCCGCTGCTCGGCCTCCGCCCGCCGTGCCCGCTCGCCCTCGAGGGCGGTCTCGAGCTCTCGCACCCGCTCGGCTTGGGCCTGGGCAAGCTGGGCCTGGCGGCGGGCCTCCTCCTCGGCACGGTGGACGCGGCCCTCGGCTTCTCGCAGCCGGACGTCGGCCTGAGCCGTCACCCTGGCGACTCGTTCCTCGGCCGCTCGCTCCACGGCCGCGGTACGCTCGGCGGCCTCGCGTTCCACGCTGGCGACACGCGCGCGCGCCTCCTCCTCGGCCCGTACCGCTCGCTCCCGTGCCTCCTGCTCAGCCTGCTGGGCCCGTCCCCTGGCCTGCTCGGCCTCGGCCCGGGCTCGGGCGGCCTCCTCCTCGGCCACCGCCGCCCGCTCCTGGGCGTCGCGTGCCGCCGCCTCGGCAGCGTCGGCCAGCGCCTCGGCCTCGAGACGGCGACGCTCTGCCTGCGCGCGCCTTCCCTCGGCGGCCGCGATCCGGCGCTCCGCCTCCGCCTCCACCTGCTCGCGCAACGCCTGGACGGTCTCGAGGTCGGCCGCCTCGGCCAGGGCGGTCCTGAAGGCCAGGAGCTGGCGCTCCAGGATGGCGAGGGTCGCCCGGAGCTCGGCGTTGAGGGAGCGGACGTCGGCTCCCTCCTCCCCCACTTCCTCCCCGTGTCGCTGGCGCTCGCGCCAGTAGCGCAGTCGGTGCTCGTCGGAGCAGAAGAGCTTCCGACGTCCTCCACCCTTCGGCTGCTCGACCGGGGCGCCGCAGTACCGGCAGCCCCGCCCATCGTCGACCCGCGTCGGCTCCTGCATGGTGAGATGGTAATGAAACGAACGATCGAACGTAATTGAGCCGACGTTAATGACTATTAACCGCGTACAATCAAGGACCGACGTGGCTCCATCGCGCTCGTCGTCGGCGCTCCCGGTCCTGGCCGAGCGCTGGGTGGCCCCGGTCGGCCGCGACCCAGCGCTGCTCTACCTCGAGGGCCTGGCTCCCTCGGGGCGGCGTGCCTTGCGGGTCGGCCTGGAACGGATCGCGCGCTGGGCCTCGGGGGGCGTGCTGGGCTGGCAGGAGTTCCCATGGCACCGCATCCGGTACGAGCACGCCTCCCGGATCCTGGCCTGGCTACGGGAAAGCTGCCGGACGCCGGCGACGGCCAACACCTATCGGGCCGCCCTGCGTGGTGTGCTTCGACAGTGCTGGCTGCTAGGCGAGCTGCCCGCGGAGGAGTGGCAGCGCATCCAGGCCATCGAGCGGGTCAGGGGCAGCCGGCTCCCGCGGGGCCGGAACCTGGAGGACGATGAGCTGGCCAAGCTCTTCGCCCACCTCCTCTCCGAGGGGACGGTGGTGGCCATCCGTGACGCCGCCGCCATCGCGGTCATGGTCTCCAGCGGCGGGGTGCGTCTGGATGAGCTCACCGGGCTCACCCTCGATCACTACGATCCCGGGGAGCGTGCCTTCCGCCTGATCGGCAAGGGCAACCGGGAGCGCAAGGTCTGGCTCAGCGACCAGGCCGCAGAGGCCCTGGCGGACTGGCTGCGGCTGCGCGGGCCGCTCCCGGGCTACGTCTTCCTCCCCGTCGCCCGTGACCGGATCACGATCCTGCACGGCCGTCGGCTGGCCCAGAGCACGCTGCGCGAGATGTGCGCGCGACGCGCTCGACAGGCCGGCCTCCCCCCCTTCTCGCCCCACGACCTCCGACGAACCTCGATCAGCAGGGTCATCGAGCTCAGCGACCTCTCCACCGCCCGGGACCTGGCCGGCCACGTCCACATCGACACCACCGCTGGCTACGACCGGCGTGGCGAGGAGAGCCGCAGGGCGGCAGCTCGGCGGATCCAGGTGCCCTACCGGAGGGGTGCGGAACGGTGACCGTGGCCTCGGCCGGGACGGCCCGCGGCCCCCGGGGCCGGAGGGCTCGTCGCCCGTGCCCGGGCAGGAGGTCAGGCCCCGTGCCCTGCCGGCTCGAGCGTCAGGTCGGCGAGGGCGGCGCGCAGGCGGGCGAGGCGGTCCTCGTACTCGACCTGGAGCTGGGCCAGGGCCTCGCGCTTGCGGGTGATCAGACGAAGCTGGCTCGACACCGAGGCGATCGCCTCCTGGAGGAGGGCCACCCGCTCCTCGGTCGCCGCGCTCCGCTCGTAGCGCTCGCGCACCCTCTCGAGCGCGGCCTCGGCCTCCAGGAGCTGCTGGATCTCGGTCAGAGGCAGCCCGACCGTCTCCCGCAGCACCCGGATCTTCTCCAGCTGCCGGATGTCCGCGGCCGTGTAGCGGCGATGACCGGACTCGGACCGCCCGGTAGGCCGGATCAGCCCCAGCTCCTCGTAGTAGCGGATGGCCCGCTTGGTGAGGCCGCTGCGCTGGGCGGCGACCTCGATCCGGACCTGCTCACGGTCGCCCATCAGCGATGCCCCTTGGGCATGGCAATCCGCCCCAGGTCGCCCTCGCCCAGGAGGCGGGGGAGCAAGGATTTCCGTGCACGGGAGGTATAAGAGGTCATGGGCGCCCTCAGGACGTTTACGTTCTCCGATTACAATGGGCAGAGTTTACGCCAGCGGCAGTTTCCGGAACCGTGACCTAGGGCTGCAGGAGGAGCTTATGGCGCGACCCGAGCCACGTCCAGCGACCGACCTTCGACCGTCCTCGCAGGGTCGATACCGCTGGATCGCACTCTCCAACACCACCTTGGGGGTGCTACTCGCCACCATCAACTCCTCGATCATCTTGATCTCGCTCCCCGCCATCTTCCGGGGCATCCACATCAACCCGCTCGCGCCGGGAGAGACCAGCGTCTTCCTCTGGCTGATCATGGGCTACATGGTGGTCACCGCGACCCTGCTGGTGACCATCGGCCGCATCTCCGACATGGTGGGGCGGGTCAAGATGTACAACCTCGGCTTCGCCATCTTCACCCTGGGGTCGATCCTGCTCGCGGTCACCCCCGGCTCCGGGAACGTGGCCGCCATCCAGCTCATCGGCTACCGCATCGTGCAAGGGATCGGGGGCGCCTTCCTCTTCGCCAACTCGGCGGCTATCCTGACCGACGCCTTCCCCCACGACCAGCGAGGGCTCGCCCTGGGGCTGAACCAGATCGCGGCCGTGGCTGGCTCCCTGGTGGGGCTGATCCTCGGCGGGGTGTTGTCGGCGATCGACTACCGGCTGGTCTTCCTGGTCAGCGTGCCGGTCGGCCTCCTGGGCACGGTTTGGGCCTACGTCGCCCTCCGGGAGATCGCGGCCATCGAGCAGGGGCAGCGCATCGACGTCCTCGGCAACATCACCTTCGCGGCCGGCCTCACCCTCTTCCTGGTCGGCATCACCTACGGGCTCCTGCCTTACCACGGCGCCCCCATGGGCTGGAGCAACCCGCTCGTGATCCTGGCCTTGGTCGGCGGGGTGGTCCTCCTCGCCGCCTTCATGGTCATCGAGACCCGGGTCCAAGATCCGATGTTCCGCCTCGACCTGTTCCGGAACCGAGCTTTCGCGGCCGGGAACCTGGCCGGGCTGCTGGCCGCCATCGGGCGCGGCGGCCTCCAGTTCATGCTCATCATCTGGCTACAGGGGATCTGGCTGCCCCTCCACGGATACGACTATCAGCAGACGCCGCTCTGGGCCGGGATCCTGATGACCCCCATGCTGGTCGGGTTCATGATCATGGGCCCGCTCTCCGGCTACCTCTCCGATCGCTTCGGGGCGCGTGGCTTCTCCACCGTCGGCATGCTCATCAGCGGCCTTGCCTTCTTCCTGCTCACCCTGCTGCCGGCCGACTTCCCCTATCTCCCCTTCGCCCTGCTCATCCTGCTCATGGGGCTCGGCATGGGCCTCTTCTCCTCGCCCAACACCGCTTCGATCATGAACGCCCTCCCTCCCCAGCACCGCGGGGTCGGCTCCGGCATGCGGGCCACCTTCATGAACTCCGGCACCCTGCTCAGCATGGGGCTCTTCTTCACCATGGTGGTGCTGGGGCTGTCGGCCAGCTTGCCCGACGCGCTCTTCAGGGGCCTCACCCGCAACGGCCTGCCAGCGCCGGTCGCGACGGGAGTGTCGCACCTTCCCCCGACGGCGGCGCTCTTCGCCGCTTTCCTGGGCTACAACCCCATGGCCAACCTGCTCCCCCACGCCGTGCTGGCTCACCTCCCTGCGGCCAGCCGGTCCGTGTTGCTCGGCAAGCACTTCTTCCCCACCCTCATCAGCCCGGCTTTCATGGACGGCCTCCACCTCGCCTTCTACCTGGGCGCCGCGCTCTGCGCCGTCGCCGCCATCGCCTCGCTCCTGCGCGGTCAGCGTTACATCTATGGGGTGACCGTGGAGCGGCCCCTCGAGAAGCCGGAGCGCGTGGGGGTGGGCGGTGGGACGCCGATCCCCGCCAACGACCGGAGCTATCGGAACCCTCCAGACTAGGGGCGGCGCAGCCGCCTACACTGAACACGTGAGCCGGTCAAGCCGGCCTTGCCGCCACAGCTCGGAGGCAGGGCCGGAAGCGGAGGTGGCGCCGGACGGCTCGGGGCGCCCGGAGGTCAGCGCCTATTGGCTCTCCTCGGTTGCCTACCGTCGGGCCTGGCGGCTCCAGCAGGCGGTGGTCGCCGCCGTCCGCGCCGGGCGACAACCGCCCAGCTTGCTGCTGCTGGAGCATCCCCACGTGTTCACGATCGGGCGCCGCGGCGACGGCTCGACGCTCCTCTGGAGCGAGGAGGAGTGCCGCCGCCGGGGGATCGAGGTGGTGTGGACGGATCGGGGCGGGGACGTCACCTACCATGGTCCCGGTCAGCTGGTCGGCTACCCGATCGTGGACATGGTCGGCCTGGGGACCGACGTGTTGCGCTTCATCCGCGGCCTGGAGCGCTCGCTGGTGTCGTACCTGGCCACCCTCGGCCTCGAGGCCGAGCCAGGTGGGAAGGGGCTGACCGGCGTCTGGAGCCAGGGCGCCAAGGTCGCGGCCATCGGCATCAAGCTGACCGACCAGGTCACCAGCCACGGCTTTGCCCTCAACCTGACCACCGACCTCGACATCTTCAACCGGGGGATCGTCCCCTGCGGCCTGGTGGGACGGCGCGCCACCTCGGTGCTCGAGTTGACCGGCCTGCGCGTGGAGGTGGCGGAGGCAGCCCGGGCCTACGCCCCCCACTTCGGACGCCAATTCGGGATCGGGATCCGGTGGGGTGATCCGGCCGAGCTGTGGGCGTTGCTCGGGGCGGCCTCGGAGCCAGAGGAGATGGGCGAGAGGGTCGACGACGTGGGGTCCGTCCCCATGGTGAACCCGGGACGGATCGGCAGGTGAGCGGGCAGGCCGGGCCCCGAGGGCGGGGGAGCCGGCCCGGCGGGGACGAGGGGCCCAGATGAGGTGAGGGACACCACGGGAGGGGGAGCGACGCCAGAGGAGCGCTCGTCCCCGGCACCGAGGCGTGCGGTCGGCGCACCGGTCCGGCGGAGGCCTCGATGGTGTTGATCGCGCTGCTGCTCTGGTTCCAGGCCCCCGGTTGGCTCTGGCCGGTGGCTCACGGGGTGCTGCGCCTCATCCGACACCACCAGGCGATGGGGCTCTTCTTGGTCGTCTTCGCCGAGGAGCTGGGCGTCCCCCTACCGGTCCCCGGCGACGTGGCGGTGGCCTTCGGGGGGTTTTTGACCACCACCGGCGACATCCCGTACCCGTTCGCCCTCCTGGCCGTGGTGGGCGGATCGGTCACTGGGAGCTTTTGCCTCTACAGCCTGGCCCGACGCTTCGGCCACCCCTTCCTGGTTCGCTTCGGCAAGTACCTTGGCCTCCACGAGGAGCGCCTGGTGGCGGCCCAGGGCGCCTTCCGTCGCTGGGGCCCGTGGGCCATCGTGCTGGGACGCCTGGTCCCGGGGATGCGGATCGTCCTGTCAGGGTTCGCGGGCGCCTTCGAGGTCCCCCGTCACCTGTTCGTGCTCTCCGTCACGGCCTCCGGGACGATCTGGGCCGCGATCTTCCTGGAGATCGGGCGATTCCTTGGCCGCAACAGCCGGCAGCTCTTCCACCTGCTGCCGACCCAGGTCTTCCCCCTCCTGATCGTGGCGGTGGTGGTGGCCTGGGGATCGTGGCTGGCATACGAGCACCACGGGCGGCGGCGACGGCCAGCCAAGGCCTCATCCCCAACCCCGTCGCCATCCCCGGCCACGCCGATCCGAGGGGAAGGCCGGGCGGGGAGCTGGGACGGCGACCAGTGCCGGCGCCTGCGAGAAGCGGATCAGCTCCAGGGAAAAGCAGAGCATCGCACCGCTAAGATGTGATATTCTCTCTGTCATGTCGGAGAACGATGCCGAGCGGCTGGTGTCCCTCGACCAGGTGACTACCGAGCCCGAGGTGGTCATCCTGCCGGACTTCCCGGCGGTGGTCGATGGCAAGCGGGTATGGGTGACCGCGGTGCTGGACCGAACGGCGGTCATAGAACCCGCTCCCGGCGAGCCGAAGGTCTTGGTGAGCCGGCAGCGGTGCCTGGTCGACCCCAAGGACATCCGGTTCGGCTACGTTGCCCAGCGCGACGCCGCGCGTCGCGGTCGCGAGGCAGCCCGCCGCAACCGAGCAGCCCAGGGCGCACGTTCTCGGGCCGCCTAGTCGCAGCGACTTGATCCCTGGTAACATCCGGGGCGCCGACCTGACGGTCGGCGCTTTTTTGTCTGCCGCGACAGCCCAGCCGGAGGTGTCGAATGGGTCGAGCCGCTGAACTGGTCCCGCTCGCCAGTGTCGTTCCCCCAGCCAACCATGAGGTGGCGGCAGGCTTCGACGCGGTCGTGGACGGTGAGCCCGTGCGTGTCCGGGCCGTCTTGGAACGGACCGTGGTGGTCGAGCACGCCAACTGCGAGCGAAGCGTGGTCAGCAAGGAGCGATGCATGGTTGATGCGGAGTCGGTTCCGTTCGTCCCCGGAAATCCGGCTGCGGGGGTCGGACCCCGGCAGTGGCGGCGGCTGCCGGGCAAACCGTCCAAGACCTAGCCGCACGACGACGAGGCCCTCTCCCAGGGCCTCGTCGTCGCCACCCAGACGCCAGCCGGTCACCGCCCAGCCCCGGCCGGTCCGGCCCATCAGTCGATGAGCTGATACGCCGGTAGGGTGAGGAAGTCGATGAACTCCTCCGAGGTCGCCACCTGGTGGAAGACCTCGCGTGCCTCCTGGAACCGACCCTGCGCGAAGAGCTCCTGACCGTGGAGGTCGCGGATCTTCTCCAGCTCCTCGTCCTCGATCCGGCGGACGAGCTCGGCCGTGACCTCGGGGCCCTCGGCCAGGCGAGCCCGATGGCGGAGCCACTGCCAGACCTGGGAACGGGAGATCTCGGCGGTCGCCGCGTCCTCCATGAGGTTGAAGATCGCTGCCGCCCCGACCCCACGCAGCCAGGACTCGATGTACTGGATGCCCACGCTGACGTTCTGGCGGAGGCCTGCCTCGGTGATGCGCCCACCCGGCACGGTCGTGTCGATGAGCTGCGCCCCCGTGACCCGGACGTCCTCGCGAAGACGATCGAGCTGGTTGGGACGCTGTCCCAGCACCGCATCGAAGCACTCGGTGGCCGTGGCGACCAGGTCGGGATGGGCGACCCAGGTGCCGTCGAACCCGTCACCGGCCTCGCGCACCTTGTCCTCACGGACCTTCTCGAGGGCCACCCGGTTCACCTCTGGGTCGCGTCGGGAGGGGATGAAGGCCGCCATCCCGCCAATGGCGAAGGTGCCGCGCCGGTGGCAGGTTCGCACCAGCAGCTCCGTGTAGGCCCGCATGAAGGGGACGGTCATGGTCACCTGGGCACGATCAGGGAGCACCCGGTCCGGCAGGTGACGGAACTTCTTGATGATGCTGAAGATGTAGTCCCAGCGACCCGCGTTCAGCCCCAGCGAGTGATCGCGAAGCTCCCAGAGGATCTCGTCCATCTCGAAGGCAGCGAGGATGTTCTCGACCAGCACCGTGGCCCGGACGGTCCCTCGCGGCGCTCCGAGCTCGTCCTCGGCGAAGGTGAATACGTCGTTCCAGAGCCGGGCCTCTCGGTGGTTCTCCAGCTTGGGCAGGTAGAGGTAGGTCCCCAGGCCTCGATCCAGGCGCCGCCGCAGGTTGTGGAAGACGTAGAGGCCGAAGTCGAAGAGCGACCCGGACACCGGGGCCCCATCGACCAAAAAGTGCTTCTCGGGCAGATGCCAACCCCGTGGCCGAACCAGGAGGTAGGCCGTGCGGGGGCCGAGCCGGTACTCGCGTCCGTCGGGCCCGGTGAACTCGATCGTGCCTTCCACCGCATCGATGAGGTTCACGTGACCGTCCAGGTTGTTGGCCCAGGTCGGGGAGTGGGCGTCCTCGAAGTCGGCCATGAACACCCGTGCCCCGGAGTTGAGGGCGTTGATCATCATCTTGCGGTCCACCGGACCAGTGATCTCCACTCGCCGGTCCAGGAGGTCAGCAGGGGGGGCGGCAACCCTCCACTCTGACTCACGGAGCTCGCGGGTCTCAGGCAGGAAATCCGGTAGCTCCCCGCTCAGGATCCGGCGTTGTCGCTCCTCTCGCTCCTGCAACAGCTGCTGACGTCGGGGGTTGAACCTCCGCTGCAGCTCGGCGACGAAGGCCACGGCCTCGGGGGTCAGGATCCGTTCCTGCCTCCCCCGGACTGGACCACGGATCTCCACTCCTTGCACGTTGATCACGATCTCGTCTCCTGCTCGAGCGTCCTACTGCTGGTTCGAGGGTACACGTCGGAGAGGCGCCAGACGTCGATCAGGGCCACGGATGGCCTTCCCGGGCTGGCTCGCCCGCCGCCCTCGGCGACAGCGGGGGGACGAGCCACCTGGCCGGGCCCCTTCGGTAGAGCGGCTCGGTGGCAGCGCCCGCCCGGGACGGGCCTTCAGGCCGATCGACCTGTACCAAGAACCCCTGGCGGACAAGGGCTCGGCGGCGGAACTCCTCGGGCTCCTGGGGCTCGCCCCAGATCTCCTCGTACACCCTCCGTAGCTCCGAAAGGGTGAAGGGCTCGACGAGGAACCCGGTGGCGAAAGGCGTGGACTCGACCCGGTCCCGCAGGTACCCCAGGGCATCAGCGACGATGCGGTCGTGGTCGAAGGCAAGCCGTGGGCCGCCCGCCGCCCTCAGCTCATGGACCGGCCAGAATCGGGCGTTGGCGGCATCGGAGCCGGCCCTCGGCGCCGGGGCACGGGCCAGGGTGGCCACGTAGGCGACCGAGACCACGCGCAGCCGGGGGTCGCGCCCGGGGGCCCCATAGGCGCGGAGCTGCTGGAGGGTGACCCCCTCCCCCGGCGCGGAGGGAAGGCCGCCCGAGGAGGGCACGGAGATGCCGGTCTCCTCCTCCAACTCCCGTCGAGCGGCGTCGTCGAGGTCCTCGTCCCTCTCCACGAACCCGCCGGGGAGGGCCCAGCGGCCGAGGGCCGGATGGTTCCGGCGTCGGACGAGCAGCACGCTGAGGCGGCTGTCCCACATGGCCAGCACCACCACGTCGACGGTCACCGCCATCGGCGGGAAGCGCCGGGGGTCGTACCTGGCCAAGAACTCGCGCTCGGTCAGTCCAGCCTCATCCCTCGGCTCGGCCGCATCCTCCATGGCTCGTCTCCCTGCCGCTCAGCTCCTCCATCCCGCCGCCGGGCCGGGCGGGCAACGCCTGGGTCGTTCCTCCCCGGCCCGGGGAGCGCTCAGATCGGTGGCGGACGCTCCCCGGGCTCGAGGTCACCACTGTTCGATCTTCCACGATCGGGATCAACCCGGCCGCATCATGCGGATGGGACCGCCCGAGGCCGGCGCCCCCGACCCTCGCGGGGCAGGGAGAGCGTCGACCTCGTGGCCCCGCTCCTCCCCTCCCCGTGCCCGTCCGGCTCATCCGCAGGCAGCTCGTCAACGTAGGGATGACCCCACCCGGCCGGACCGAGCCCTTCCCACGGGGGTCGGCGGGCCCTGGCCTGAGCCGCCGGGACCTGCCCGCGCGCAGCTCCCGCGGATCAACCTCAGCCGCGTGTGGGCGGGACCAGGTCCGTCTTCGGGTTGGTGGGCAGGATCACCGGCGCCCTCGGCGCCTGACCGAAGTCGAAATCTCGGCTCAGGTCCCCGAGCGCCGGCGAGGCCTCGCGAACGTCCGGTCGCGGGTCGGGTCGGCCGTCCGTCCGGGGGTCGAGCCGCTGGCCGTTGAGGAAGTCGTCCTCGATGAAGCGCAGGTAGGAGTCGTAGCTCAACGTCTGGTGGTCGACGTAGCCCCGTCGGGCGTAGGGACTGATGACCAGGCCAGGCACCCGGATCCCCAGGCCCAGCTGGTCGACGGTGGGCGGGACCACGTGGTCGTAGAACCCACCCCAGTCGTCCCAGGTGAGGAAGATCGCGCTCGAGCGCCAAGCAGGGCTTCGCATCACGGCGTTGATCAGCCCGGTGACGTAGGCCTGGCCGGCGCTCACCAGGTTGGGCGGGTGCTCGGAGTCGTGACCGTCGGGGAGGATCCAAGAGACCGCCGGCAGGGTACCGGCCCTGGCCGCGGCGAAGAAATGCGACAGATCCTGGAGGTTCCCGAGCTGATGGTCCTGGTGGACGTCGGAAAAGCCGGGGAGGACGTTCCAGATCTTGGGCACGCCGGCCGGACCGAGCCCCGGCTGGCCCGTCCCCGCCGCGCCATGGTCCAGGTAGACCGCCCAGCTCACCCGGTGGTGGTCGAGGAGGTAGGTGAGGTCGGTCCAGGCGAAGGGGGTGGGATCGGTCGCGGTCCGGTTGGGCGGATCGACGCTGCTCGTGCAGCTCATCGGGTCCTGGGAGCTGGCGCAGCGGGCCGACCAGGCGGAGAACAGGTAGAGGTGCGAGGGGAAGCTCCAGGAGTGGACGGACTCGAACAGGTGATCCTGGAGCACGAAGTCGCGGGCATAGGTCCAGTAGTTGGGGATGTCGGCGCCGGTGTGGTAGCCCATCACGTCCGGCGTGCCCGAGGTCGCCTGGACGCAGGCCGGGTTGAACGGGCTTCGCTGGCAGGCCCGCCGGTCGGCCTGGAGTGCCTGGGCGATGAAGCCGTCCATCTTGCCCCCGTTCACGTCGGCGGTCGAGTTCACGTCGTCGTGGGGGCCGCCGAAGTTCCGGTCCGCGGTGTCGTGGTAGGGCCGGACGCACCGACCGTTGGCCGGGTCGGGCACGCACACGGTGGGCTGCCCGTTCTGCATCGGGATGCCGTCCGCGCCCGGGAAGGTCCCGAAGTAGGAGTCGAAGGATCGGTTCTCCTGGAAGATGATGATGACGTGCCGGATCAGATGGATGCCGGTCGGCGTGGGGCTGGAGGTGGAGCCCACGAGCGCCGGGCTGCAGGCGATGACCCCCACCACCATCAGGGTCAACACCAGCCCCAGCCGGGCGCTGAGTCGCCGTCGCCTGCTCCCTCGGTCACCCCGTCGGTCCACGACGTCCATTGAAGGTCCAGACCGGTCCCGAGCAGGGTCTGCAGGGTGTCATGTCTTTGTAAGACGGCCGAGCGGTCGTGGCCGAGCCATCGGCTCGCGGGCGACCGGATCAGCGTACGATCCGTCCCTCCGTGCGAGCAGGGCGACGGCCGCGCTCGGCGGCGGGCATGGTATCGCGGGTGGTCGGCCGAGCCGCACGATCCACGTCCAAGCCCGCCTCCCCACGCCCGCGTAGCCCAGAGGCCCCTGGGTGCAGGCGACCTCGCGCCACCGCCGAGGTCCTTTGGGACCATCCTCAGCCCCGCCTCGCCGTGCCGGTTCGCCGCCCTCGAGGACCACGCCGGGCCCGGGAGGCGGGGAACGGCGCTCGTCGGCGGCCTACCATGGGAGGTACCGATGGAGACCGGCGTCACCACCAGGCCACGGCGGCCGCGGTCTTGGCTTGAGCACGTCGGCCTCATCGCTGATCGAGGGCGGGAGATCCTGAACCTGTCGACGCCAGGTCGTGCCAGAGCCAACCCGAAGGATCTCTCCCGGCGGCTACTGGCCCAGCGCGGCGAGGCGTCGGGGTTGGCCCTGGCCAGCGAGCTCGTGGGGCGCCTGTCCTCGATGAGCCTGGACGAGCTCGATGCCTACCTCGAGACCCTGGCCGTCCACTTCTCCCCTGACCCCGAGGAGGTCGCCAGGGCGGTGGATCGCTGGCGAGCCGCCGCGGGCGACATCGACTCCCTGCTCGCGCTGGCAGCGGCCG
Source organism: Candidatus Dormiibacterota bacterium (assembly GCA_035294145.1). Taxonomy (GTDB): domain Bacteria; phylum Chloroflexota; class Dormibacteria; order Dormibacterales; family Dormibacteraceae; genus CADDZO01. The sequence continues at coordinate 33,919 of DATGLL010000267.1, forward strand.
TGGAGCCGCCGCGCCAGGAGCTCTTCCGGCGTCTGAACATGGCCCCGGGCGGGACCGCCGCCATCCTTCGGCTCCGGGCCAGGCTCCTCGAGCTGCTGCCCGAGCGCCCACACCTCAGGGCGGTGGACGCGGACCTGCGCCATCTGCTCCATTCCTGGTTCAATCGCGGCTTCCTGCGCCTGGAGGGCATCGACTGGCGCTCGCCCGCTGCCCTGTTGGAGCGGTTGATCCCCTGCGAGTCGGTTCACCAAATCGACAGCTGGGAGAGCCTCAGGCGGCGTCTGGAACCTGACCGACGGTGTTTCGCCTTCTTCCACCCCGCTCTGCCTGACGAGCCCTTGATCTTCGTCGAGGTCGCGCTGACCCGCGGCCTGACCACCGCGATCGCCCCCCTGCTCGACCCGAGGCAACCGCCGACCGAGCCCGCCCGGGCCACCACCGCGATCTTCTACTCAATCAACAGCTGCCAACCAGGGCTCAGAGGGATCTCGTTCGGGAACTTCCTCATCAAGCAGGTCGTGGACGAGCTCTCGGCCGAGTTCCCGAGCCTGACCACCTTCGCCACCCTCTCCCCGCTTCCGCGGTTCGCGGAGACGTTGCGGCACGACAGCCCCCAGGGGTTCACGGGTGCCCGGCTCCGCGCCCTGCTGGGAGACCAGGCGACCGTGCTCTGCCGGCGGGCAGGCACCTCCGACCTCCTCGCCGCGGTGGAGTGGGCGCTGCCCCGCTCCGATCTGGGACGGGCAACGGCGCGCGCGCTCCAGCGGTTGGTTCTCGCCTACCTGACCGAGGTGCGGGTGGGGAACCGGGTCCTGGATCCGGTGGCGCATTTCCACCTCTCCAACGGCGCCCGCCTGGAGCGCATCGACCTCGGGGCCGACCGCTCCTCGAAGGGGCTACGTGAGTCCCACGGCGTGATGGTGAACTATGTGTACGACCTCGACCGGCTCGAGCTCAACCACGAGCGGTATGTTGGCTCCGGGGTCGTGGCCACCTCCCGCTCCCTGGCATCCGAGCGGGCCAAGGTGCAAGCTTCCTGGCGAGCGGCCGCGGGATGACCCCGCCCACTACCCGCCGGCCGGCCGTGGCCGCCCTCGCCGAATGCCCCCCGCCAGCAGCTCGGCCATGGCCACCGCGGCCAGCCCCACCAGCAGGTGCAGGACCTGGATCGTCCAGTGCGCGCCACCGGGCACAAGGCGCTGCTGGGTGATCCCCAGCAGGATCACCACCAGCCCCCAGAGCACCGCCAGCGCCGCCACCCCGGTCCTGGTCTGAGCCAGCGCGGCCAGGATGGCCAGCGTCCACAGGGCCACGACCAACACCAGCCCGACCAGGATGTGGAAGGGGATCAGCGCATCCGAGACGCCGGTCCAGATGAGCACCCCGAGGACGATCAGGGCCAGGGCGGCCAGCCGGACCACGGTCTGCGCCGCCAGGGTGGCGCCGCTCATGCCTGCGCGCTCCCCGACACCACCGCCGCCCTCCTCGGGGATGGGGCCACCGGACCGTCGGAGTAGAGGAAGGCGCGCACCCGCTCCATCATCGGCTGCCGATCGTACCCGGCCACCTCGGCCTGGGCCATGCGCACCGGATCCCCGAAGAAGAAGAACTCGTAGACCTCCTGACGCCCGGCGAAGGCAGAGGCAGAGGCATCCCAGGCCAGCCGGAACAGCCGCACCCGGTCGATCCCATCGAGCGTCGCGCACTGCAGGAACCGGTCGACATCCGGCCCGCTCTGGCCGAAGGCATCGGCCTCGGTGGGCAGGCCGAAGAGGCCGCTGGCCGCGAGCTGCCAGATGATCTCCTTGAGCCGTGGGTAGGTGCGGGGGAACCAGTTCCGGGCCATGTTGAGAGGCATCCAGGCAGGGGAGAAAAGGCCCCACTGGTTGGGAGCGGCATCGGCCTCGGCCGCACGCACCGCCGCGGCCAGGATCTCCCGAACGTTGATCACCTCCGCGACCTTCTCCTGCACGTGCTGGAACCCCTCGATCTGGATGGCATCGGTGAGCAGGGAGATCAGCCCGAGCACGAACTCGGTCTTGGCCAGGTCGCGCAGCACGACCTGGTGGGCCATGTGGGTCAGGGCGCCGGTCTCGCTGTAGAGGCGTCCGCGGGTGAGCAGCTCAGGGTGGCGGATCATGAAGCACCGCTCATAGGGGACCAGCACGTCCTCGAAGATGGCCACGGCATCCATCTCGTCGAAGCGCGACCCCAGCGGGTGGTCGAAGTGGCTACGCCCGTAGTCCAGGCTCTCGCGGCAGAGGAAGCGGAGCCCAGGGGCGTCGCAGGGGATGGCGAAGGCATAGGAGTAGGGCTCGTCCTCCGGCCGCGCCTGGAGCACGGTCGAGGGGAGCACCAGGATCTCGTCCGCGATCGGGCCGATGGTCGCCAGCATCCGGGCGCCCCGGATCACGATGCCCGCGTCGGTCTCCTTGACGATGGCCGCAGCCTGATAGGGGTCGCGTTGGGCGCCCGCGCTGCGCGAGCGGTTGGCCTGAGGGTTGATGAGGGTATGGGTGAGCAGGAGATCGTGCTCTCTGACGTGCTCGTAGTAGCGGCGGACGTTCTCGGCGTAGGCCGGGTCCACCTGACCGAACCAGTCCGCGGCTGCCGCCATGGCCATGAGCGCGCTGTTCAGGTAATCCCCCGTCCGGCCCAGGAAGCCGAAGCTGCAGTCAGCCCAGAGCTTCATCATCCGTGAGCGTCGGGCCAGGTCCTCAGCGGTGCGGGGCTGGAGGAACGACGTCCCGACCGGTTGCCCACTGGTCGGCGACGGATAGGTCAGCAGCTCTCGGTGGTCGGGATCGTGCTGGAGGTCGTAGAGAGCGGCATAGGCCTGGACGAGGTTGCGGAAGGCAGGGTGTCGGCCCACACCCTGCGTGACTCGCTCCCCGTGGATGCGGATGTCTCGATGGGAGGCGTTGAGCGCCTCGATGAACTGCTCACCTGTCCTGGCCGGCATCGCGTTCCTCCTCCTGTGCTGCCATCGCGCGTCGAGGGCGATTGACCTGGTCTCCCCTCAGGGGCATCAGGCCGGCGCCACCCGGGCTGCCTGGCTCTCGTCCAAGACCGGGTCTCGCTGGGGAACGAGCCCCCCGTCCAGGTCGCACACCTCGGACGACTCGTGGTACCAGCGATCGGACACCTCGTGTCCCCAAAAGCTACGTCGCTGGTGGTCGTGAATGCTCCAACGCTTGGGCTGGAGGTCCGGGTCGCCGGTCCAATAGTCAGAGGTGTAGAACTCGATCCGATGCCCGTCGGGATCCCGCAGGTAGAGATAGAAGGCGTTGCTCACCCCGTGCCGCCCAGGCCCCCGCTCGATGGCGGCATAGGCGCCAGCCCCACCCAGGACATCGCACAGGTTGACGATGGCGTCGGTGTCCGCGGTCCAGAAGGCCAGGTGGTGCAGCCGTGGACCACGTCCCGAGGTGAGGGCGACGTCGTGGACGTTGGGCTTACGGAAGAGCCACGCCGCGTAGAGCGGCTCGCTGGGAGGGTCGCCGGCGATGTACTCCGAGCAGCGGAAGCCCAGGGCCTCGTAGTAGTAGTCGAAGGCGGCCTGCACGTCGGGAACGTGCAGGTTGAAGTGGTCGATGCGGAGCACCCGAGCCCCCCGGTAGAGGTCGTACCGCTGCATGAGCGGTTCGACCCGCTCCATCCGGCTGAACAGCTCGATGGGGAAGCCGAGCGGGTCGAGCACCCGGAGGGCCGTGCCCTGCCCGGGCTCCTCCCCCTCGCCCACCCATCGGGTCGGGCAGCCCTGCTGGCGGAAGAAGTCGGCCGCCCGGTGGAGGTCCTCCTCCGAGAAGACGAGGAAGGCGAGGTGGCCCACCGCCGGCCGCTCCGCCCGGCGCAGGGAGAGGCAGTGGTGGTGCCGATCCTCGTACCCGCGGAGGTAGACCGCGTCACGGGTCTCGGCGGTCACGACGAAGCCGAGCAACGACTCATAGAACTCGCGAGCCCGGCCCAGGTCCGTCACCAGCAGCTCTGCGTGGGCGGCACGAAGGATGTTGAACGGCGCCCATACGCGTCCGTCCACCCAGCGCTGAGGGGAGCCTGGCCTGGCCATCAGCCATCGCCCCCCGCCCGGGCAGGCCTCTCGCTCGGACGGTCGACCGCGCCGCCTTGCAACCTCATGGCAGCCCCACCTCCTCCAGATGATGACTCCCATGATGATCCCGCAGTCGTGTCTTCATGGGCCATGCCCCACACGCCGGCCGCATCGTCGCTACGATGTGGCCGTGGCCGTCCTCCTGCTCAGCCTGACCCGCCGTCGCGAGATCGACTTCGGACGCTGCCGAACCGCCCGCTGTCGTCGCTCGTGAGCATGGGCCGACCGGGATCCCGGCCGGCAGCTGACCCTGATCCACCCATCTCATGCCTGGAGGTCTGTCAGGATGAGCGTCGTTGAGGAGCTGCTGGAGAACAACCGACGCTACGCCCAAGGCTTCGCCAAAGGGCAGCTCCCCACGCCACCCGCCAAGAAGCTGGCCGTCGTCGCCTGCATGGACGCGCGCATCGACGTGCATCGGATCCTGGGTCTGGAGGAGGGAGACGCTCACGTCATCCGCAACGCCGGCGGGGTGATCACCGAGGACGCGATCCGCTCGCTCCTCATCTCCCAGCGGTTGCTCGGCACCGAGGAGATCGTGCTCATCCATCACACCGACTGCGGGATGCTCACCTTCAAGGACGACGACGTTCGACGACAGGTGCAGGAGGAGACCGGCATCCGGCCGCCCTTCGCGCTCGAGGCCTTCGACGACCTCGCTCGGGACGTCCGGCAGTCGATCGCCCGCATCCAGGCCAGCCCCTTCATCCCACGCAAGAACGTGCGCGGCTTCATCTACGACGTGCGCACCGGGCTCCTGCAGGAGGTCAGCTGACCCGGCTGATCCTGTCCCCTCCCCTCGCCACGTCAGCGCGCCCGTGCCTGAGGGCTGGCCTGCTAGAGTCAGCGACAAGCCGCCCCAGGGTCGGCGGCACATTGGGATCGGAAGCATGGACATGAGCAACAAGAAGAAGGTGGTGCTCGACGAGGCGGACCTGCCCGAGCGCTGGTACAACATCCTGCCCGACCTCCCCGAGCCCCCGGCTCCCTATCTGCACCCCGCCACCCTAAAGCCCCTGGGGCCTGACGACCTGGCTCCGATCTTCCCGCAGGCCATCATCGCCCAGGAGGTCTCCCAGGAGCGTTGGATCGAGATCCCGGATCGGGTGCGTGAGCTTTACCGCATCTGGCGCCCCACCCCCCTGTACCGCGCCGAACGTCTGGAGCGCGCCCTGGACACCCCGGCCCGGATCTACTTCAAGTACGAGGGAGGCTCGCCGGCCGGGTCGCACAAGCCGAACACCGCCATCCCCCAGGCTTACTACAACGCGGCCGAGGGGGTGAAGCGCTTGACCACGGAGACCGGCGCCGGCCAGTGGGGCTCGGCCCTGGCCCTCGCCGGCAGCCTCTTTGGCCTCGAGGTCACCGTCTACATGGTCCGGGTCTCGTACGACCAGAAGCCGTACCGACGTGCCCTGATGGAGACCTGGGGGGCCACCGTCCATCCCTCCCCCAGCCCCCGGACCGCAGCCGGGCGAGCTGTGTTGGACCGTGACCCCGACTCCCCGGGCAGCCTCGGCATCGCCATCTCCGAGGCGGTGGAGGACGCCGCCGGCCGCGAGGACTCCAAGTACTCGCTCGGCTCGGTCGTGAACCACGTCCTGCTCCACCAGACCGTCATCGGCCTGGAGGCCAAGAAGCAGATGGAGCTGGTGGGTGACTATCCCGACGTGGTCGTGGGTTGTGTCGGCGGGGGATCGAATTTCGCCGGCCTTGCCTACCCCTTCCTGGCCGACCTCCTCTCGGGCGAGAGGACCGGGACCCGCTTCATCGCCGCCGAGCCGGCCGCCTGCCCTACCCTGACCCGAGGGGTGTACGGCTACGACTTCGGGGACACGGCCGGGGTGGGGCCGGTGGCGAGGATGTACACCCTGGGCCACAACTTCGTGCCCGATCCCATCCATGCCGGGGGGCTGCGCTATCACGGCGATGCGCCTTCGCTCTGCCTCCTGGTCCGCCACGGCCTGGTCGAGGCCCGGGCTTACCCGCAGAACGCGTGCTTCGCCGAGGCGGTCCGGTTCGCCCGTACCGAGGGGTTCCTGCCCGCGCCCGAGCCCTCGCATGCGCTGCGCGCGGTGGTGGAGGAGGCGACCGCCGCTCGAGAGGCGGGCGAGCGTCGCGTCATCCTCTTCGGCCTCTGCGGCCACGGCCACTTCGACATGTCGGCCTACGACGCCTACCTGGCCGGCGCCCTCGAGGACGTCGAGCTGGCCCAGGAGCGGATCGACCAAGCCATCCAGGACCTGCCCGCCGTGCCTGCGTAGGGCGGAGTCGCCCGGGCGGGTCGGGAGGCCACTGCGCGGCTCGGCCTCACCACTTGCGGTAGGGCAAGAACTTCCCGTGCATGGTGACCCGAACCCGGTCGCCCTTGGGGTCGGGCATCCGCTCCACGTGCATCTCGAAGTCGATGGCGCTCATGATGCCGGCGCCGAACTCCTCCTCGATCAAGGCCTTCAGGGTGGTGCCGTAGACCTGGACGATCTCGTAGAAGCGGTAGATGAGGGGATCGGTGGGGACGGTGGGCGACAGCGATCCCTTGCTCGGATGTCGCTGAAGGGCGATCGCAACCTCGCGATCGAGGCCCAGGAGCTCCACCACCGCATCGGCCTCGGCGGCATCCATCACCTGCTGGCCGAGCAGGGCGGAGGTGGTCCACACCGGGTCTCGGCCGACGTGCTCGGCGATGGCTCGGAACGAGAGCCCGCGGGATTCCTTCGCGGCCAGGATGCGATCGGTGGCCTCGGCGCGGCTGAGCATGGGACGCCCTCCTGAAAGGTGATGTCTCAGCCTACCGGCCGGGGGCCGACAGGAGCAGGGTGATGAGCACGGACGCGGCGGCGTGCCTGGGAGATCGGCTCCTGGTGGATGCCCCCGCCGAGGTCGACAGCCAGGGGCAGGTGTCGTCCACCGATCGGAGCGCGGCCTGGATCGGCGGGGGGCGCAGGTGGCGGCCTGGGCCAAGGCTCGGGCGAGCCCGCCCGATGGTGCCGAGTCGGTGGGGACCGGATGGGCATCGCCGGTTCGCCTCGGAAGGCTTGTCGACAACGCCGATCTGAAACCTGCAGGGGCTCCCACCCGGGCCCGGCGCAACGTCGCGTCCAGGTCGATCCCGAGGTGCCCCGGGAGGCGGTTGAGGTCCTCGAAGAGGAGCCATTTAGCGCCTGGCTAGGCTCGCCTTTCCTAGCAGATAACCGTCTGCAGCTAGCTTGAGACATGCAGCGCTCGCTGCTGGAAAGTAGGGCACTGTCATCGAGCGTCTGTGGCGTAGGAGGCACTGTGGCAGCGACAGATTCGTCAACACAGATGGCGATCTAGCCGTCACCATCGCAAGCCCGACCGATGGGTCAACCGTGCCTTCGCCTCAGCCTCGGCTTGCACCGCAGACCTGTAGGAAGGAGGCCTTTCGATGAGAGATCTCGCATCTCACCCTGTCTTGGGAGACGCACCTCCCGGGACGCAGAGCCCGATCCCCGCGCAGGGCAACGGTCGCCGGTTGCTGAGCCGTCTTGACGATCTTCTGAAGGAAGTCGCCGAGGTCGTGTATGAAAACGTCGAGACCGGTAGTCACACCAACGGGGCTAGGGTCATGGCGCTGGAGCAAGCCTTCAAGGCCTATCTCGGTGTGCCCGAAGCCATCGCCCTCAACAGCGGCAGCTCCGCGCTCCGCGCCGCCTGCGAGCTGTTGCGCCTGCCACCGGGCACCGAGGTCATCGTTCCGTTGCCGCCGAGTACGCAGTAGCACTCACGCGGCACCCCTCACGGGGTTGCCCTTGCGGGCCTCGCGCTTCCCCGCCGCGTGCCCGGGAGGCCCGGGTCTTACCACGGCTCTGCGCTTCGCGAAGGCTCCAACTGAGCCTACGGGCGGGGTCCCCACCAAGCCAGCTTGGTGGGGTGCC
>DATGLL010000268.1:0-16264 GCA_035294145.1 Candidatus Dormiibacterota bacterium
GACCGGTTCTTCCCCAGCTCGAAGACGTGCCATCGGTGCGGCTCGATCCAGGACCTCGGTTGGGCCGAGCACTGGACGTGCGACGGCGGTGGGGCGCGCCACCAGCGCGATGAGAACGCCGCGATCAACCTGGCGAGGTATTGCCCGTAGGCTCAGTTGGAGCCTTCGTGAAGCGCTGAGCCGCGGTAAGACCCGGGCTTCTCGGGCACGCGGCGGGGAAGCGCGAAGCCCGCAAGGGCAACCCCGTGAGGGGTGCCGTATGAGACTATCGCTTACTCAGCGGCAACGGTCCTGGACCACGTACCCCCGACGCCTCAGGGTGGCCAGGATGCGATAGGCCCTCGCTTTGGTGAGCCCAAGCTCACGACTGAGCGTGCCCAGCGTCTGTGGGCCAGGGGCATGGGCTAGATACTCCAGCACAGCCAGGGCTTCATCAGCGGTCTGTAGCGGCATTGTTCTTCCTCTAAACCAGCTCGGGTGAGACCGTCAATGTTGTTTCGCTGAGCGAAACGAAATGCGCGATCGCTACGCTTTCACCGCTGGCAAGTCAAGCGGGATGTGCGAAGAGAAAAGAGACCGATTGACCGCGATGCCACGTCGACCGGATCGCTCGAGAGTGGGGTCGCCGTGACCTCCAGCGCGTGCATCGTCCCGGTTGTCTGCAACCGCCATCGCCGGTCGGTGGATGGAGGTCCCCGGCTTGCCCGGTGGGGTCCGACCTCGCCCCCGCCGGGGCGGGCAGCCGGCGAGGTCGCGGGCTTCACCTGCCCGGTGACCCCGGGGGGCCGCCGGCGGTGGCTCACCTTCGTCCCCGGGTCGTGAAGGCGACCACGCACCCCCAGGTCAGCAAGGCGGCGCCGAGGGCGACGGCGAAGACGAGGCGGGCACCGCCCCAGGCCTCGAGCCAGGCCATGGCGATCGGGGCGACGAGGCCGGCTAGCCCCCAACCCGTGAACACCAGCCCGTAGGTGCGGCCGTAGCGATGGGCGGGGACGATGCCCGCCGTGGCCGCCGGGACCAGCGCAGACAGGGCACCGTACTGGACGCCCAGGAGGAGGAGGCCGGCCAGGGAGGTCGCCCCCCCAAGGAAGGCCAGCAACGAGCAGGCGGCCGTAAGCAGCGCGACGTCCCCGTGCAGGGAGGCGGAGGGGCCGATCCGATCCGAGAGCGGCCCGGCGATGAGACGACCGCCCAGGTTGCCGGCAGACAGGAGCGCGACGACGGCGGCGGCCCGGTCGGCGCCCCCTGCGATCACGCCGGCGTGCGCGAACGCCCCCAGCGCCGGGGCGCTGCCGAGGGCGAAGGTCAACCACAGCCACCCCACCCCCTGTGGCCAAGGCCTGGGCGGCGATCGCTGCTCGTGGCCGGGATCACCCCGATGGGGCCGCGTCCACGGCAGCAGGAGCGCGGCGCCCAACCCGCAGCCGGCGACCAGCCCGGCCAACGCCACCAGGGTCCCGCGTCGGCCCACGGCCTGCAGCAGGGCCCCGGCCAGCGGCGCCATCGCCACCGTGCCTCCGGCGTAGGCGCTGACCACCAGCCCCAGGGCCAGCCCCCGACGGTCGGCCACCGTCCCCGCCGCCCGCAGCGCGGTCGCATAGCCGAGGCCGGTCGCCCCGCCCAGGACCGCGAGGCCGAGCCCCAGCGTCCAGAGGGTGTCGGCGGCGGCCGCCGCCAGCAGCCCGACCACAGCGCCGAGGGCGGTGACCAACGCCAGCCGGCCCGGCGCCGCCACGTCCGCCGCCCTCCCTCCGGCCAGGACCCCCAGGGTGAAGGTGGCCAGGGCGGTCGAGAAGGCCAGGGCCAGGCCGATCCCTGCGACTCGCAGCTCCCGGCCGAGGGCGGGGACGATCACCCCCCAGACGAACAACGGGCCCAGGGTGAGGTCGAGCAGGACCGCCCCGGCCACGATCCGTCCCCCCGAGGCCGAGCCCCCGGACGATCGGCGGCCGACCACGTCCCGTCCTCTCCCCTGGCCGGCGCCTCCCGGCCGGGGCCGGGTCCTCGGCGCCGCCGAGCGGCCCCGGTCGGGGCCCGGGCCGCTCCGGGTCAGGAGCCGGGCAGGTAGCCGGTGAGCAACAGGTAGGCGGGGATCCAGCAGGTCGTGACCGCCACGAAGACCGTGACCGTCCCCACCAGCCGGGCGATCGGCCGCTGCAGCGCCAGCAGGACCCAGAAGAGGAACCATAGCACCGCCCAGGCCGCCCAGTCGGCCCCCAGCCAGACCGGCCAGGCATGGCCCCGGGAGGTGAGGAGCGTGATGATGGCGGTCGGCACGGCGGTGATGGCGACGAAGAGGCAGTACCAGCCCAGGGCCCGGCCGTCCGCGTTGAGGAACTGGTTGATGCCCACGTAGAGGTAGGTGAAGGCGAAGAGCAGGACGAAGGCGCCGAACTCGAACTCGGCCGCGCCGATGTTGGTCGGGCCGACCCGGACCACGGCGAACATGGCCAGCAGGAAGCCGAGGACGCCGACGAAGAGGTTCATGACCCCGACCTCTCGGTTGCCCAGCGCCAGATAGGAGGCCCCGGCGACGCCCGGGCCGGTGGCGCCCGAGGTGGCCTGGGCCTGCACCCGGCGCTGGGCCGTCTCGGCGAGCGCCGAGCCGAGGATCCAGACGCCGTTCAACACCAGGACCGCGCCCACGTAGAGCAGCATCACCGCGATCATGGTTCATCCCTCCTTCTTCTTCGGCCGTTCGTGCCCGCGAGCCACGCCTCCAGGCCCACCGGGTCAGCCCCCCCTGCCCGATCAGGGCCCGATACCCCGGCTCGTCGAGCAGCCGCGTCCAGGCCTCATGGGCCAGCGCCACCCTCACCAGCCAGCCCCTCCCGTAGGGGTCCAGGCGGACCAGCATGGGGTCGGCGAGCACCTCCGGGTTCGTCCCCAGGACCTCCAGAGGGGATGGCGCCGTGAGCGTGATCGTGACCTTCTGGGACTCGATCGTGGCCAGCTCCGCGCCCTGGTCGAGGTGGGCGCCGGGGGCGGGCAGCTCCACCGAGGTGACCAGGGTGAGGATGCGGCTGACCCGGTCGGTGACGCCGACGACCACCCCCTCGCCCTGGCGACGCAGCCAGAGATGGTCGGCCGTGTAGCGCAGCCCGGGCTCGGGAGGCCGGAACTCATCCATGCTCCCCTCCCCCGCCTCCCCGCGCCCGGCCGAGCATCAAGGGGAGCAGGAGCCGCGCCTGGGTGAGGTCGAGGTCGACCTGGTCGATGGCCTCCGGGTAGGGCACGGGGTAGGCCGAGCGCCGGGCCCCGAGCCGTCGGTGGAGCTCGGCGAAGAGGCCCCTGCGAACCGCGACCCGGCGAACGCAGGCAGGGTGCTCGACCACGTGCTCCATCACCATGCTCACCAGCTCCCGGGCCGCCTCGGGCACCTGGGTCAGGTCCCGGCAGTAGGGGTGCTCGGCGTCGCCGTAGGTGCGATCGAGCCGGCGGAGCAGGGGGACGACCTCGGCCATGTCGATCCAGATCCGGAGGTGGTCCTCGCCCTCCGGGGTCCGCACCGGGAGCAGGAACTCGTACCATCCGGTGGTGGCGTAGCGGCTCACGATGGCCTCCGGGTCAGGTGGTCCGGCAGCCGGCGCCGGAAGCGGACCGCCTCGACCGGCACCCCGTACCGGGCCGCCAGCTCCTCGTCGGGCTGCCCCCGGCCGGGCTCGAACTCCTCCACCCCCATCACCAGGTAGGCGGCGTACCTCCACACCTCCTGGTTCGACCACTGCGGGCGCTCGCCGATGCCGATGGCCAGCGCCGTCGCCCATCTCCGGTCGGCGTCGTCGAGGTCGGGGGCCAGCTGCACCCGCTGCCTCGGCTCCCACTCGACGACGCCGTAGATACGATCCCGGAAGGCGATCAGCCGCTGGGCGCTGCGGGGGACGGTCACGTCCCAGGGTGGCAGCGAGAGCCCGTGCTGGGTCAGCCACTCCCGGCTGGCGGGATGGAGGTCGGCCAGCTCGGTGGCCGCCAGGACGGCGACGTGGGCCATGGAGCGGAGGACGTCGTCGGAGACCCGCTCCAGGGCCGCCGCCGTGCGCGGGCCGAACCAGGTCCGGTGGGCGTCGAAGAACCCGCGCAGGGCCGGGCCGTCGTGAAGCCAGGGATCGGGCTCGACCAGCGCCCGCAGGTCGGCCAGGAAGCGCCGATAGCGGGCGTCGTCGAGCGGGAGCGGTCTCGCCGACACCTCTGCGGCCCTCACCCTCGCACCAGCTGGGAGAAGACCACCAGCTCGGCGCCCATCATCTCCAGCTTCACGATCCGGCCCGTCCGCCCCCTCCGCACCTCCTCGTCGCCGACGTGCAGGTGGGCGATCTGCACGGGATGGGCGGGGCTGGCCTCGATGTCGTCCTCGGAACAGCGCCAGCGGACCGGCTTGCCTTGGACCCCGGCCGCCGACAGCACCTCGGTCACGTGCATCGCCCGCCCGCAGGTGGGGCAGAGCGGTGCCGACCCTTCGGACACGACCTCACCTCCTACTCACGTCGCCCCGTCCCCCGCCCTCCGTGGGCCCCGTCGACGGCCCGGCGCAGGGAACGGGCGCTGAGCCGGAACCGTCGCGGGTCGGGATGTCCTCCCCTCGCCGCGAACGCCCGCAGCTCGGCCAGGAAGGCTTGCTGGCAGATGCCGGCGATCTCCGCCCCCGACCGCCCCTCCAGCTCGGCGGCCAGGGCGGCGAGGTCCACGTCCGCCGCCAACGGCACCCGACGCAGGTGGATGGCCAGGATCTGCTCGCGCTCGCGAGCGGTGGGGAGACGGATCTGGATGGTGACGCCGAAGCGGCCGGGACGCAGGAGGGCAGGATCGACCAGGTCGGGGCGGTGGGTGGCCCCGACCAGGACCACGGTGCCGAGCTCGGCGAGCCGATCGAGCTCGGCGTAGAGCTGGCTGGCCAGCCGATCGTAGGCCTCCGACTCCTCCATCCCCCGTCCCCGGCGGGAGGGGGCGAGCGCCTCCAGGTGGTCGAAGAAGAGCACACAGGGCGCGGCCTGCTTGGCCTTGCGGCACACCTGCTGGATGGCCTTCTCCGACTCCCCGACCCACTTGGAGAAGACCAGGGCCGGGTCCACGGTGATGAGCTTCATCCCCATCTCCGCCGCCAGCGCCCTGGCGATCAGGGTCTTGCCGGTGCCGGGGGGCCCGACCAGCAGGAAGCCGGTCGGTGGCCGCATTCCCGTCGACTCGAACAGCTCGGGGAAGCGGCGGGGCAGCTCCAGGGCCTCGGTGAGCCGCTGGCGCACCTCCTCGCTGCCGCCAACCTCCTCCCAGCGCACATGCGGCTGCTCCAGGGCGAACTCGCGGATCGCGGTCGGCTCGATGCCCTTGAGCGCCTGGAGGAAGTGCTCCCCGTGAATCACGGCACGGTCGGAGATCGAGGTCAGGCTGCTGTCCAGCCAATCCTGGTCGGCCAGGCAGTCGCGCACGGCGAGCATGCCCGCTTCCTTGCAGAGCGCCTCCAGGTCGGCGCCGACGAAGCCGTGGGTGATGTCGGCCAGTCGCTCCAGGTCGACGTCGGGGGCGAGGGGCATGCCCCGGCTGTGGATCTGCAGGATGCGCAGCCGACCCTCACGGGAGGGGACGCCGATCGCAACCTCGCGATCGAACCGCCCCGGTCGTCGCAGGGCCGGGTCGACCGCCTCGGGGAGGTTGGTGGCCGCGATCACCACCACCTCTCCCCGTCGGACCATGCCGTCCATCAGCGCCAGCAGCTGGGCCACCACCCGCTTCTCCACCTCGCCCGAGACCGCCAGCCGCCGGGGGGCGATGGCGTCGACCTCGTCGAGGAAGATCACCGAAGGGGCACGACGTTGGGCCTCCTCGAAGATCTCGCGGAGGCGCGCCTCGCTCTCCCCGTAGAACTTGTGCATGATCTCGGGGCCGTTGACGTGGATGAAGTGGGCACGGACCTCGCTCGCGACCGCCCGCGCGATCAGCGTCTTGCCCGAGCCCGGAGGTCCGTAGAGGAGCACGCCCTTGGGGGGCTCGATGCGCAGGCGGGCGAACAGGGAAGGGTACTTGAGGGGCAGCTCCACCAGCTCGCGCACCCGGAGCAGCTCCTCGTCCAGCCCTCCGATGTCCTCGTACTTGACCTTGTAGAGGGCCGGTGACATGCCGCCGACGGCGTCGCGCTTGATGCGCACGTCGGTGTAGGGGCCGCAGAGCACCGCTCCGTCGGGCTCCGTTCCCGCCACCCGGAAGAGGTGGCCATGCTTGGAGAGCGTGGTGACCTTCACCCGGTCGCCGTACACGACCGCCCGGCCGGCCAGCTCCTGGCGGATCTGGGCCACCTCCTCCGCCCCGTAGTCGCTGGCGTCCAGGGGCGCCAGCAGGACTGTCTTGGCCGGCACCGCCTCGCAGGCCCGCACCCGGACCGGCTCGCTCAGCGCCACCCCCGCGTTCTCTCGGACCATGCCGTCCATCTCGACGTCGCGCCGGCCGTGCCGATGGGGCGGCAGGGGGTGGGCCAGGGCCACCGTGTCGCGCTGGCCACGGATGGTCACCGCCGTCCCGACCGGCACGTGGATCCTGGAGAGCAGGTAGGGGTCGATGCGGACGATGCCCCGGTCCACGTCCTCCAACCTGGCCTCGACGACCCTCAGCACCAGCCCCTCCCCCTCGCCCTGCCCGGCCTCGGGCGGAGGGGACTCGGTCTCGGCGGGCGGGCGGGCGGAGGAGGGGAGGGAGGGGGGGAGGAAGGTGGGAAGCCTCATGCCTCCCCGGGAGATGGGCACCTCGGGCCCGAGCGGAGGCCCCGCCCGTCCGAGCCCCGACGGCGGATCCTCCCCCGCCGGCTCCCTGGCCTCCTCGCGGATGCGGTCCTCTCCTGTCATGGTGTGCCCTGGCGCCCGGGACGCGGCGCGCCGCCGTCGGCAGCGCGCCGCCCCACGTGATGGGTCTATGCCTCGACCGGGATCGCGGTTGGCCTGGTCAACGCCTCCACCAGCTGCTTCGCTTTCTGGGGCTCGTTGACCCAGAGCTTGTAGAAGTCGAACGGGCATTCCGCCACCCCGTCGGGGGGCAGGGCCGTGTACCCGCGGTGAAGGGTGTTGAAGAGATGGTTCTCGGCCGTCCAGTTCCGGCGCGCGTCCCGGATCGCGGACAGCGAGAGCAAGGCATAGGTGACCTCGTCCGGTGCCGTCCCGCACTCGGCGAGGACGCTGCCGTCGAAGTCGATGATGGCGGAGTGACCGAAGTACGAGTAGACGAGGTCACGCCCGGCCATGTTGGCCACGGCTACGTAGGTGAGGTTCTCCCAGGCTCGGCACTGGGCGACGATCCGCTGCTGGTCCTTGGAGGGGTACATGTACCCCTGGCAGCGAACCACCAGCTCCGCCCCCTTCATCACCGTGTCGCGGAAGATCTCCGGGTGGTTGCCCTCGTAGCAGATGATGAGCCCGACCTTGAGGCCCTTGGGGCCCTCGCCCACGGTGGTCGTGTCGCCCGGGTACCACGGCTCCATGGGGACCCAGGGCAGGACCTTGTGGTGGTTGAGGACGACCTCGCCGCGGTCGTTGATCAGGATGAGGCTGTTCCAGGGGTTTCCCTTGGGGTTGTGCTCACCGGTGAGCGAGAAGATCCCCCAGACCTTGTTGTCGACGCAGGCCTTGGAGAAGATCTCCACCTCGGGGCCGTCCACCGTCGTGGTCAAGTCCATCCACTTGGTGGGATGGAATCCCTGTGTGCTGTACTCGGGGAAGATGATGAGGTCGAGGCCCGGGAAGCCATGCTTGGCACCCCAGACCATCTGGGCAATCTTGCGACAGTTCTCGAGCACGTCCTGCCGGGTCTCGCACACCGGGACCTGATAGTTGACGACCGCCACTCCGACCGTGTCCTTGGAGGACGAGATGGTGCCCATTGGCATGGTGTCCAACCTCCTGCTCTCCACCGGCTAACTGCCCGTTGGTCGCTCCGCTCTTCCTCCGCGACGCCACCACCTCCTCGCGCCATCATCGGTTGGCCCGCAGCACCCCGAAGCCACCGCGCCAGCCGGCAGCAGTATACGTCTGAACAATAAAAAGGGCAACTTTTTTCTGGTGGGGTCGTGGCCACGCCGCCGGCATGCCGGAGCCCGACCCGCACGTCGCCCCCCGGGGGATCGGGGCCTCCCGGCGACGGCGGGGCGAGTCGTTCAGGGGAGGTCACGAACGCCGCTGGGGCGGGCCCAGGCGGGGTGATGGGCAAGCCGGGACGGGTTGGGGGAGCCGGGCGACCATCAGCGCGACGACGAAGGGGAGGCAGGGGCCGTCGTGGCCCGGGAGCTCACGGCGCAGGCCGGCGATCGAGCCCAGGGGGCACGCTCCGGGCCCGACCGCGGTGCCCGGGACCCGATCGCGGGCGGATGAAGGTCAGCCAGGGACGCGGCTCGGAAGCTCCCCGCTGATCTGCCAGCCGGCCGACAGGATCGCGGCCCTGACCGCCGGCCCGATCTCGGCCGCCCCCGGGGTGTCCGCGTGGACGCAGATCGTCTCGGCGCGCACGGCCACCGGCTGTCCCTCGACCGACTCCACCAGGCCCCGGTCGAGGAGGCTGCGCACCCGCGCGGCCACGTTCTCGGGCGTGGGCTGGAGGTGACGCTCCCAGCCGAACATGATCACCGTGCCGTCGGCGTGGAGGGGCCGGTCGGCGAAGAACTCCGCCACCGGCCGGATCCCCGCCGCCTCGGCGGCGACCCAGGTCTCGCTCCCGGCCAGGGTGTAGAGCGGCAGCCGCTCGTCGTACTCGCCGACCGCCTCCACGATGGCCCGGGAGAGGCGGGCATCCTCCAGAGCCATGGTGTAAAGGGCACCGTGGGGCTTGACGTGGTGCAGCCGGAGCCCCACGGCTCGGGCGAAGGCGTCGAGGGCCCCCACCTGGTAGAGGACGTAGTCGCGGACCTCCCTGGGAGCCACGGCCATGGCCCGCCGACCGAAGCCCAGCAGGTCGGGCAGGCCAGGGTGGGCGCCCACCGCCACCCCCCGCCGCCGGGCGTGGTCGAGCGTGGCCCGCATCACGGTGGGGTCGCCGGCGTGGAAGCCGCAGGCGACGTTGGCGGACGAGATCACCGTCATCAGGGCCTCGTCCGCGCCCCGCCGCCAGAGCCCGAAGCTCTCGCCCAGGTCAGCGTTGAAGTCCACCGCCCCCAGCTCAGCGCCCCTCCATGCCCAGCGCCCGCTCCAGGGCGCGCCGAGTGTGGACGGCCACGCATCGACGCCGGTACGCGGCCGAGCCGTCCACCTCGTCGAGCGGGTCGGAGTGCCGGGCGGCCGTCTGAGCGGCCTCGGCCAGCAGCTCCCGGGTCGGCGTCTGCCCGACCAGCACCGCCTCCGCCTCGGCCGCCCGCAGCGGCCGGGAGGCGGCCCCGTTGAGGCCGATCCGGACGTCCTCGATCCTGCCTGCCGACACCACCACCCGGACCGCCACCCCGACGATGGCGAAGTCCAGCGGCCGCACCGCGTACTTGAGGTAGGCGCCGCGGGCACCCTCGGGCTGGGGCGGAAGGCTGACGGCCGTGATCAGCTCGTCGGCCCTTGCCACCGTCTCCATCACGCCGGTGAAGAAGTCCTTGGCCTCGACCGTCCGCTCTCCGCCCGCCTTGCTGGCCAGGTGGATCCGGGCGTCGCAGGCGATCAGGGCCGCGGGGGGGTCGGCGGTCGGGAAGGCGTGGGCGACGTTGCCGCAGAGCGTGCCCCGGTTGCGGATCTGGACGGTGGAGACGGCGGCCTCGGCCTGGGCCAGGATCGGCCAGCCGTCGACGATGCGCCGATCCCGCTCCACCTGGGCGTGGGTGACCATGGCCCCGATCCGGGCCTCACCGTTCACCTCCAGGCGGCGCAGCGCGTCGATGCCGGAGAGCCCGATCAGGAGCTCGGGCTCCACCAGGTGCTCACGCATGAGGACGAGCAGGGACTGGCCGCCGGCCAGCACCTTCGCCGCCTCGCCGTGCTCGGCCAGCAGCTCGAGCGCCTCGTCGAGGTCATCGGGTCTCAGATAGCGCACCTTCGGTCTCCTTGCCGGCCCGGGCCTCGAGCGCCGTCAGCACCCGCTCCGGGGTCAGCGGGATGTGGTTGATGCGGACCCCGGTGGCGTGGTGGACGGCGTTGGCGATGGCCGCGGCGGTCGGGACCAGGCCCATCTCTCCCAGCCCCTTGGCCCCATAAGGACCCCGGGGGTCGTTGGTCTGGACCCAGAGGGCCCGGACCGGCGGCATCTCGGTGGCGGTGGGGATCTTGTACATGGCGAAGTTGGGGTTGCGCGGCTGCCCCTCCTCGCACACCAGGTCCTCCATCAGCCCGTAGCCGATCCCCTGGGCGACGCCGCCCTCGACCTGGGCCTCGGCCAGGGCCGGGTTGATCACGTTCCCGCAGTCGGTGGCGGCGACGACGTCGACCACTTTGACCTGCCCCGTCTCCTCGTCCACCTCGACCTCGACCGCGTGCACGCCGAAGCTGTAGGACATGGCGAAGTCGCCCACCCCGGTCTCGGGGTCGGGCAGCGAGCAGGGCGCGTCGTAGTGCGCCTGGGCCATGATCTGTCGGCCGTCCCGGTCGCGGAAGAGGCTCGCCTGCACGATCGAGGCCAGGTCCATCGCCCGCTCCGGCTGCCCTCGCACCTGGACCCGCTTGTGGCCCAGCTCCAGCTCCCCCACCGGCACGCCCAGGCGCTCCGCCGCCACCCGGAAGAGCTGGTCCCTGACCTGGGCACAGGCGTCCCGGACGGCGTTGCCGGCCAGGGTGGTGACCCGGCTCCCGTAGGTGCCGAAGTCGGCCGGGATGGTCTCCGAGTCGGAGGTGACGACGTCGACGTCGGCCAGGTCCACGCCCAGCTCCTCGGCGCAGATCTGGGCCGTGGCCGTGGTCGCCGCCCCGGTGCCCATCTCGGTGGCGCCGATCATCAGCGACACCGAGCCGTCCTCGTTGACCTTGACCCCGGCGGCGCAGAAGTCGGCGTTGACGTTGGGATGGAACTTGCCGCTGGTGAAGTGCACCCCGCAGGCCAGGCCCACCCCGCGGCCGGGCCTCCGCCGCCGGCGCTTCTCCTCCCAGCCGATGGCCTCGGCCGCCGCCTTCAGGCAGTCGACGATGCCGCAGCTGGTCAAGGTCGGCCCGGAGACGGCCTTGTCCCCCGGCCGGGACAGGTTCTTGAGCCGGAACTCCACCGGGTCCATGCCCAGCCGCTGCGCGATCATGTCGGTGTGGCACTCGGCGGCGAAGGTGAACTGGGGGCTGCCGAAGCCCCGGAAGGCGCCGCCGAAGGGGTTGTTGGTGTAGACGACGTAGCCGTCGTAGCGGTAGGCGGGGATGCGGTAGACGGCGCCCCCCAGCATCGACTGGGTCAGCGAGACCCCGGGGCCGTAGGAGGTGTAGGCGCCGTTGTCGAGGATGACCCGGGCGGAGCGGGCGGTGATGGTGCCGTCCTTTTTGACCCCGGTCTTGATGTCGATGATCTCGGGATGGCGGGTGCGGCTGGAGGTGAACTCCTCGTCGCGAGAGTGGAACATCTTCACCGGCCGTCCCAGCTTCATCGAGGCCTGGATGGCGACCACGTAGATCGAGTGCGGCTCCGACTTGGAGCCGAAGCCACCCCCGAGGTAGGGGGAGATGATCCGGATCTTGTTGGCGGGGAGGCCGAAGATGCCCATCAGGGCGAAGCGGTCGAAGAAGGTGGACTGGCTGGACAGGTAGAGCGTGACCCGCCCCGAGGCGTCCCAGTCCGCGACGATCGCGTGCGGCTCCATGCAGGCGTGGCACTGCCGGCTGGTGACGAAGCGGTCCTCGAAGACGTAGTCGGCCTCGGCGAAGCCGGCCTCGACGTCGCCGGCGAGGACGCGGTTGTGGGCCACGACGTTGCGCTCCACGCCCTCGTGCACCTGCGGCGCCCCCTCCTCCATGGCCGCCTCGGGGTCGAACACCCCGGGCAGCGGCTCGTACTCGACCTCGATGGCGCGGATGGCGCGCAGGGCCGTCGGCTCGTCGACGGCGATCGCGGCCGCCACCCCCTCGCCCACGTAGCGGACGACGCCGTCGGCGAGCGCGGTCTCGTCCTGGACGAAGGCGCCGTACCGGGTCTGCGGCATGTCCTCCTGGGTGTAGACGGCGAGCACGCCGGGGATGGCGCGGGCGCGGCTGGTGTCGATCCGGACGATCCTGGCGTGGGGATGGGGGCTGCGCAGGATCTCCCCGTACACCATGCCGGGGAGGCGCAGGTCGTAGGCGTAGGCGGCTCGGCCGGTCACCTTCTCCAAGGCGTCGGTCCGGGGCAGGGAGCGGCCCACGACCCGATAGGGGGAGGGAGGGTCCCGGCGGGGCCGAGGCTGGCCGGCGGCGGCCATGATCGCCTCCACGATCTTGGCGTAGCCGGTGCAGCGGCAAAGGTTGCCCCGGATCGCCTGCCGCACCTCCTCCTCGGTGGGCCTGGGGTTCTGGGCCAGCAGCGCCTTGGCGGTCATGATCATGCCCGGGGTGCAGTAGCCGCACTGGGAGGCGAAGTGGTCGGCGAAGGCCTGCTGGACCGGGTCCAGCGCCCCGTCCCGGGCCAGACCCTCGATGGTGGTGATGGCGTGGCCCTGCGCCTCCACGGCCAGCACCAGGCAGGCGTTAACGACGGTCCCGTCCAGGTGAACGGCGCAGGACGCGCACTCCCCTTGGTTGCAGGCCCGCTTGGTGCCGGTCAGCCCGAGGTCGTCGCGCAGCGCGTCCACCAGCGAGCGGTCGGGTTCGACCAGCAGGTCGTAGCGCGTCCCGTTGACCTGGAGCTGTATCGGTAGCTTGGCCATCGCGTCTCCTCCCTCGCTCCTCAGAGGCCCTGGCCTCGCGCCTGGCTGGAGAGCCGGTCGACCAGCCGATCCACCTCCTCAACGTCCCCGACCTCCTCGAACCGCTCCTCGCCGACCCACTGCCGCGCCCACCACTGGTAGAGGTCCATCTGGCGCCGTCCGTTGAAGACCTGGATGGCGGCGCTGCGCTCGTCGGTGAAGCAGACGTAGAGGGATGGCACCCGGGCCGCCAGGGCGCGCAGCCCCGGGAAGGTGGTCACCCCCTTGGTCGGCATGCAGTCGCTGATGAGGACCACGTCGGTGGCCTCCGGCACCCGCTCCGAGAGCTGGGCCGCGGCCTGCAGGGCTCGGCCCAGGTCCGTGGCCCGGCCCGCGGGCAGACGCAGGATGCGGTCGACCACCTCCTCGAGGTCGCGGCCCTCGCCCAGCCGCTTCAGCTCCTGCAGCTCCTCGTCGAAGGCGACCACGGCGTAGTCGGCCCGTCCGGCCGCGGTCAGGTGGGCGAGCACGGCGGCCATGGTGGCGCCGAGCTCCAGCTTCCGGCCCACCATCGAGCCGGAGTGGTCGACCAGGATCACGTAGTTGCGGACCTGGCGCTGGCGGGTGAGCACGCGCAGGTCCTCCCGGGAGACGTGGCCCGCGGCGACGGTCACCGCCTCCACGGTGGCGGCGACGTCGAGCGTGCCCGTGGCGGTCTCCGACCAGGGCAGGCTCACCAGCGGGCCGGCGGCCTCGGAGCCGGAGCGCTGCGGGCGTCCCGCAGCCACGCGCAGCACGTGCTCCCGGGCCCGACGGAGCACCTCGTCGAGGTCGCGCAGGTGGTGCTCGAGCTCCCCGGCCAGGTCGGCCGGACGGCTGCCGCCGGCGGAGGGCCGATCGCGGTCGACCATGGGCACCGAGCGCGACGCCCCTGCCTCCCCCCCGCCGCCGGGCCTGGTCAGCCCCGGGACCTCGTCCGGCCGGCTTGCCGGCCCCTGCGCCTGCCGGCCGCCCGGCGGCGCCACCTCCCCGGGCTCGCCCCCCGCTGCCGGCCCCTCACCCGCCCCCGACGCCGGCTCGCCGACGGGGGCGGTGGCCAGCCGCTGGAGGAGGACCTCGACGCGACCTTGGTAGTCACGGCGCAGGACCGTCTCCATCAGCTCCTGCACGATCTCGCAGGCCGAGCGGCTGACGGTCGGGCGCAGGCGGAGCTTGCCGGCGTAGGCGCTGCAGGCGAGGAAGCGCAGGGTGGCGGCGTCGAGGTCGCCGGGGTCGTAGCTGCTCACCAGGTCGACGAAGTCGATGGCGCCGCGAATGGAGGCCCCGTGCCGGAGGTCCGGGTGGCGGCGCGACTCACGGGCCACGTCGACGGCGAAGGGGTGGAGACCCAGCATCGCCGTCCCGCACCGGCGGCGGAGGATCTCGAGCTCCTCCTCCCGGGGCTGGTAGTCGAGCTCGAGGACGATGAAGCGATCCGCCAGCCCCCGCGAGAGGCGGGCGGTGCCGACGTCGTCGAGAGGGTTGAGGGCCCCGACCACGGTGAAGCCGGGCCGGGCCTCGACCCGGCCCAGCCGCGGCACCTCCAGGTAGCCCTCGGAGAGGGCGGTCATGAGCGCGTTCAGCGCCCCGCTGGGGGCCCGGTTGATCTCCTCCACGTAGAGGATGCCGCCGGCGGTCATCGCCCGGGTCAGCGGACCCGGCGTAAAGTACTCGGGACGAAACCCGTTTCGGAGCACCATGGGGGGGTCGAAGGTTCCCACGAGCGAGTGGGCGGTGAGCTGCTCGTCGCCGGTGACGTCGACGAAGCGGTCCGGCTCGGTGCCGAGGTGGCGTGCCAGCGCCCGCAGCATGGTGGTCTTGGAGACCCCCGGCAGGCCGACCAGCAGCACCGCCTTCCCTCGTCGGATCGCCCCCAGGAGCAGCTGCAGCTCCGCGCGACGCCCGACCACCTCACGTTCGATGTCCTCGGGCAGGTCGGCTCCCACGACCGTGGCACCCTGTGCCACCATAGCATTTAGGTGGAACCTTGTAAATGTCGACCTTTTCTGACCTGCGCAGCACCTCGGAGACCGGGAACGACCGGAAGGTCTTCGTCCCCCAGCCGGTCCAGCGACCGGCGGACCAGATCCGGCTCAGCATCCTGGAGGCCATGATCTCCGGGCGCCTGCGACCGGGAGACCGTCTCCCCTCTGAGGCTGAGCAGGCCCGTGGCTTCAAGGTCAGCCGGGGCGTGGTCCGGGAGGCGTTGCGGTCGCTGGCCCACGTGGGCCTGATCACCGTCGCCCAGGGACGTCAGGGAGGCTGGTTCGTCAACCGGTTCGACTCGGCCCCGGTGGAGCAGAACCTGCGCGAGGCCATGGAGCTGCTGCTCCACTTCCAGGCCATCAACCTGGGTGAGCTGGTCGAGGCCAGGCGGGCGATCGAGGGCACGTGCGCCCGTCTGGGGGCGGAGCGCGCCACCGATCGGGAGGTGGCCGAGATGCGAGAGGCGATCGAGCTGGCGCACGACCCCAGCCTCGACGACGAGTCCTGGCTCCAGCTCGACATCCGCTTCCACCGGGCCGTGGCCCGCTCGGCCCACAACCGGGCCCTGATCGTGCCCATGGCGGCCCTGCACGGCGTGGTCCAGCCCCGCCTCAACCGGGCCATCCTGCACCTGCTCTCGCGGGACCGCATCAACGCCCAGCACGCCGAGATCTATGAGGCCATCGCCGCCCACGACCGCGCCGGCGCGGAGCGAGCCGTGAACCGTCATCTCGACGAGCTGGAGACCCTCTACCGGCGGGCCGGGCTGCTCGGACGCGGCTCCTGAGCCCGAGGCCGGCGTCGCCGAGACCGGTGATGCCCTGGACGAGGGCGGAGATCGGCTGGATGGGTGGGGGAGCCTGCTTCGACCCGACGCCCACAACGGACGCTCCCTCGGTCCCGCACCGAACCAGGGGAGAGCTGCGGGGCCAGCTTCGGGGCTCCGATCGGTCGAGGAGGAACGGACGGCGCCACCTGGGACTGGGCCCAACTCGGCGCCGACCGAAGCTCCTGGGCTCGGACCACCCGGGGCAGCGCCCTCCAGGTCGAGGGGCCTTTCAGCCGCACCCGGAGGACGATGGCCACCGCCATCCTGGGGGGCGGGCCGGCGCTGGCGGGGATAACGCAGGGCTTCCTCGAGGCTCGTCCTCCGCGTTCGGCCGGCTTCCCCCGGAGAGGCTCGAGACCCCGCCAGGTGTCGACGGCGCCCTGCCGGCGGCGATCCCCAGGCGGAGCCGGATGGCCATCCACCCAGAGCTGCGCTCACGACGCTCGACTGGCTCGGCCTCCAGCCCCCAAGCCGTTGCCGCCTGACCGTTGCCGCCGAGTGATCAAGTGATCAATAGCACTCAAGCGGCGCCCCTCACGGGGTTGACAACAGCTGACGCGCCTATACACTACAATCCACTTCCATGAACTTGAAGCAGTGGGCGCGCGAGCAAGGCATCCACCCCGTGACCGCCTACCGCTGGTTCCAGTCGGGCAAGCTCCCCGTCCCGGCCCGGC
>DATGLL010000269.1:0-28109 GCA_035294145.1 Candidatus Dormiibacterota bacterium
CAGTTGGAGCCTTCGTGAAGCGCAGAGCCGCGGTAAGACCCGGGCTTCCCGGGCACGCGGCAAGGAAGCGCGAAGCCCGCAAGGGCAACCCCGTGAGGGGTGCCGCGTGAGTGCTACTGCGTACTCGGCGGCAACGGCTCACGCTCGGCGCGTCCAGGGCGAGGGCGGGTGGGGGTCCCCGGCCCTGGCCCCACCTGCCCGGTGCTGGTCGCCGAGCACGCCCTGGCGGGCGCACGTGCCCCTACCAGCGCTCAGCCGTGCCCAGCGGCTCGAGCCCAGGCCCGTGCTCCTCGTCGGGCCGGCGGCACGCGGCGCACGTACCTCGGCACCACGGCCATGAGCTTGGGCAAGGTCCGTTGCATGACCGTGAACCCCAGTCGCTCCCGTCGCCCCCAGCGAAGGCGGTAGGCGCGGCGCAGACGCTCGGGCAGGAGGCCGGCGGTCAGCACCTCCACTGGCCAGTAGGCGAGGCCGGGCACCAGCCGCAGGCGGGGGCGGAGCACGTAGCCGGCGAGGGCACGGGCTCGATCATCCACGCGCAGCTGATCCCCCTCCAGCATGTCCCTGAGGTACCGCTGGAAGCTCTCGAGGTCGGACGGGTACCGCGTGGAGGGGATGCCCAGGAGCGGGCCGATGACCGTCGCCTCTTGGTAGTACCCCTCCTCGTCGTGCCGTGAGAGCGGGCCCACGAAGGTCCGGTAGGCGACGAGGGCGCTGTCGATGAGGGTCGCGTGCACCCAGAGGAGGAGCTCGGGGTCCATGGCGGTGTAGCCGCGGCCACGCACCCGACGGTGGGTGGTGTTGATGCGCTGGGCCGCGGCCAGGGCCTGCGCGCGGGTGCCGAAGGAGATGGCCATCGTGAGCTGCAGGGTGCGCGCGAGGCGGCGAAGCGGTCGGTGGCGGTAATCGCTGTGCTCGTCGACACCGGCGGCGACCCCGGGATGGGCGAGCTGCATGAGCAGTGCTCGCCCTCCCGCCAGGAGCAGAGCGGGCTCCTGGTTGACGCGCCAGGTCGCGGAGTCGGGAGGGAACAGGGGACGGTCGGTGGGCATCTCCATCGGGCCCAGGGTACGAGCCAAGTCGGGGGGCCGACGAGACCCTTTTCGAGGCGCTGGTTCGGCATCATGGCAGCCCATGAGGTTTGGTATCGCCATCTTTCCAACCGACTACGGGATCCGAATGACGGAGCTGGCGCCGGCGGTGGAGGAGCGTGGCTTCGAGTCGCTGTGGGTCGCCGAGCACTCCCACATCCACGCCAGCGACCGGCCGCTGGGCCCGACCGGCGCCCCGCTGGGGACGCAGTACTGGCACACGTTGGACCCCTTCGTCGCGCTCACCGCCGCCGCCCTGGTCACGCGCACGCTCCGGGTCGGGACGGGGGTCTGCCTGCTCGTCCAGCGCGACCCCATCCACACGGCGAAGCAGGGGGCGAGTCTGGACCTGCTCTCTGAGGGGCGTTTCCTCTTCGGCATCGGCGGGGGCTGGAACCGGGCCGAGATGGCCGATCACGGCACCGCCTACGAGACCCGCTGGCGGTTGCTCCGTGAGCGGGTGGAGGCGGTGAAGGAGATCTGGACCAAGGAGGAGGCCGAGTACCATGGCCGCTTCGTCGCGTTCGACCGGATGTGGTGCTGGCCGAAGCCGGTCCAGAAGCCTCATCCCCCGATCATCCTCGGCGGCAACGGCCCCAACACGCTGAAGCGGGTGGTGCGCTACGCCGATGGCTGGATGCCAAACCGGGGCGACGTCCTCTCCCGGATCCCTGAGCTGCAGCGTCTCGCCCGAGACGCTGGGCGGGGCCCCATCCCGGTCACGGTCTACGGCGAGACGGCCGAGCCGGCGGAGGTCGAGCGCTTCCTCGGGGCCGGGGTGGAGCGCGTCATCTACTACGTCCCCTCGGACGGGCGCGATGCGGCCCTGCGTCGCCTCGAGGAGCTGACGCAGCGGCTCCGCCCCTACCTGGGATCCGGGTCCTGACCAGGGATTGCTTGAGGGACCGTCCGGCACGGCCGGGTCGGAGGCGCTCGGGTCCGGCCCCGGGCCCCCGACGTCCGTCGGGGCGACCGCTGGCCGGGCTTCGCTCGGCGGTCCTTGCTCCCGGCCTCGGTCGTCCTCGACCGAGGCCGGTCACGGGCGGGGACGCCCGCCCCCGAGCCGTGCGCCGGTGAGGTGGGGCGAGCGCAGAGCTGTCATGGGACGTTTTCTGGCTCGGGAGGTCACGATGGACGGCAAGTTCGCTGGGCGAGGTCCGGATGGGTCCGCCGGCGGTGACGACGAGGGACACGTCGAGCTCTCAGCCCCGCTCGCCGCGGCCCGCAGGGGTGGACTCGAGCTCCGAGGTGGGGTGGGGACCGTCGCCATCCGCGCCGATCCCGCCCTGGCCCTTCGCTACCGCGCCCGTGTCGAGGGCGCACGGCCGGAGGTGGCGACGAGCGGTGACGCCACCGTGATCCGGCTCCGGTGGCCCCTCCGCAACCCGGGCCTCGAGTGGCGCCGGCGCAGGGTGGAAGTGGCCCTCAACCCCTCCATCCCCTGGGAGGTTCGCGTCCACGGAGGGGCGTCGACGTTGCGTCTCGACCTTGCCGCTGGCGGGCTGGAGGCCTTCGAGCTCCTGGGCGGGGTCGGCGACGCCGAGCTGGTCCTCCCCCGCCCCTTGGGGGAGATCGGGCTGCGCTTCTTCGGGGGGGCCCGGAGGGTGTGGGTCCGGCGTCCGGCTGGGGTTCCCGTCCGGCTGCGGGTCGACGGGGCCGGCAGGGTCGATCTCGACCGCCAGCGCTTCGGGATGGTAGCGGGGAGCATGCGCTTCGAGCCGCCAGCGTTCGTGGCAGCCGGGGATCGGTACGACCTCCACCTGGTTGGTGGGGTGGGCCGGCTGGTCGTGGAGCCGCACCCGTAAGCGCAAGTTCCCTGGGGGCGACCGATCAATCGCCGGGGCTGGTGCGTCCAGATCGATGTGGTGGAGGACATCGGGCTGATGACGGTCGTCCTCACCGTCGGGACGGGCGGTGGGGGGCGGCGAACGCCCTCGCCCGGGGATGACGCGTCCCGACCGCGGATGCCTACGGTGCGGTACCGGCGCCCCAGGCCCTCCTCGCCTCCCCTTGACCTCAATCCCCTCCTTCCGACCGGCCTCGACGCCGAGCGCCTCGGCTGCTCGGGGCCGGTCATCCCCCCGCCCCGCCGGCGGTTGCCCGCTTGGCCTGCCTGGCCGCGGGCAGGGGCGGCGTGGCCCTCGCCGTCCTCGGCGCGCTGGCGCGGGCCGTAGCCCGCGCGGCCGCTCTGGCACGACTTCTCAACCATCCCCTACGTCCGGGCGCCCGGCGGGCAACCGCTGGGCGCTCCGCTTTTGCAAGCCTACCCGGGAGGCCGGCTGCGGTCGGTGGCGCGGTCGAGCCGGGGGCGGGCGGCCTGCCGGTCTCGAAGGTGGACAATTGGCTGGCGTGGACGCGACCCCTCCGCCCCTGTCGGCTGGGGCCGGCGATCGAGCCAGCGGTCGTACCCCGGTCCGGCCCTCCACCCTCCCGGGCTCGGGTGCGGGCTTCGCCCAACCCCGCCAGGGGGGGCGACGGCCGCTTGCTGGCCTGACTCCTGAGGCCCCGGTCGCGGAGCTGCCCCATGTCGCGCCTGCGGACGTGAAGCGCCTGGCCAAGCTGGGCATTACGACCGTCCGCGACCTGCTGCTGGACCTCCCCTACGACTGGGAGCAGTACGGGCCGCCGGCTCCGGTGGCTCGGCTCCGACCCGGCGACCAAGCCACCGTGGTCGGGACCCTGGTCCGGGTCCTGGCCAGGCGCTCGCCCCGAGGGCGGCTGGACCTCACCGAGGCGTTGCTCCAAGACGACGATGGTGGCGCCCTGCAGATCGTCTGGTTCAACCAGCCCTACCTCGCGCGCCAGCTGCGCGCCGGGCATCGGCTGGCGGTGGCGGGAGCGGTGCACCTCTCCCGCTACGGGGGCCTGCCCGAGATGCGGAACCCCCACCACGAGCTGGTGGGTGAAGGTGGCCCCCGGCGGGTTGGCGGCCTCATGCCCAAGTACCACCTGACCGCCGGTCTGACCTCGCGCCGACGGGCCTCCTGGGTGGAGGCCGCGCTCCCGCTCGCGGAGCGGTTGGAGGATCCGCTTCCCCCCGCCACCTTGGCCCGTCACCGATTGCTCCCGTTGGCCGAGGCGATCCGTCGGGGCCACCGGCCGCGCGAGCTGGGTGAGTGGCGGCAGGCGCGTCATCGGATGGCCTTCGCCGAGCTGCTGGAGCTGCAGGCCGCGTTCCTGCTGGCCCGTCGCCGGATGGCCGTGGAGCGGGCCACGCCGATTCCCTACCGCCAAGAGGTGATCGAGGCCTTCAAAGCCGGGCTCGGCTTCCCGCTCACCCGGGCCCAGCGCAAGGCCATCTGGGAGATCTACCAGGACCTGGAGCGAGAGGTGCCGATGAACCGCCTGCTGGACGGCGACGTGGGCTCGGGCAAGACCGCCGTGGCGGCTGCCGCCGCAGCCATGGTGCACGCCGCCGGCCTGCAGACCGTGGTCATGGCACCCACCGAGGTGCTGGCCCGGCAGCACCTCGGGGCCTTCAGGGGCTATCTGGAGCGGAGCTTCCCCGACCTCCGCGTGGAGCTCCTGGTGAGCGGCCTGGGCGCAAAGGAGCGCCGGCGGGTCAAGGCGGCGGCCGCCTCCGGCCACTGCGCGGTCCTGGTCGGGACCCACGCCCTGATCGAGGACGACGTCAAGCTGGCTGCCCTCGGCCTGGCCATCGTGGACGAGCAGCATCGCTTCGGCACTCGCCAGCGGGAACTCCTCCGGGAGCGCTCCGAGCACGGTCGTCCCCACTTCCTGGCCATGACCGCGACCCCCATCCCTCGTTCGCTGGCCTTGGCCCTCTATGGGGAGATGGCCCTCTCGATCATCGACGAGATGCCACCCGGCCGCACCCCGGTGGAGACCCGGGTGGTCGAACCGGGGCGGCGCGAGGAGGCCTACCAGGTGGTGCGGCGCGAGGTCCGGGCCGGCCGCCAAGCGTTCGTGATTTGCCCGCTGATCGAGGAGTCCGGCGCGCTGGAGGCGAAGGCGGCCACCGCGGAGTTCGACCACCTTCGCAGGGAGGTCTTCCCCGATCTTCGCCTGACGCTGGTGCACGGTCGCATGCGGGACAAGGATGCCGTCATGCGAGCCTTCCGCGAGGGCGCGAGCGACATCCTGGTGGCCACCTCGGTGGTCGAGGTGGGGGTCGACGTGCCCAACGCGACCGTGATGGTGGTCGAGGGAGCGGAGCGCTTCGGCCTCGCCCAGCTCCACCAGCTCCGGGGGCGGGTGGGGCGGAGCCGGCTCCCGTCCTACTGCTTTCTGCTCGCCGATGACCCGTCGGCGAAGAGCCTGGAACGGCTGCGGCTCTTGGAGCAGACCACCGATGGCTTCCGCCTCGCTCAGGAGGACATGCGCTTGCGGGGGGCCGGGGAGCTGATGGGGCCTCGGCAGCATGGGATGTCCGACATGGCCATGGCGGCGCTCCAGCGGCCGGAGCTGCTCTCCGAGGTGCGCCAGGAGGCGCAACAGCTGCTGGAGGAGGATCCGAGCTTGGAGCGCTGGCCGGGGCTGTGGCGGGCGGCGCAGCGCCGGCTGGAGCTCACCTCGCTCAGCTGAGGGGGAGCGCGCGTCCTGTCGGCCGCCGTGTCCCGCACGCCCGGCGACGGCGGGGATCGACCTCGGCGTCGAGGCGCCGCTGGCCGGGGTGGAGGCCCGCGACCGGCGGCTTGCCCGCGCCCTCGTCGACCGGGCCTTGGGGCCAGGCCACCCTGCTCCCGGCGCACGGGCGTTGGCCAAGGAGGCGGTCCGGTCGTGCCGGGCGGGTGGCGGCAGGGCAGGAACCCGGCCTCGCGCCGGCGGGTGAGGCCGGGGCCGCCCGGCGAGCGCGGTGGCGAGCCGGGAGCGCGCCCATGCCCTCTGAATCGCAACCGCGTCGTAAGCTGGTAGGTCGTGTCCTGGGGTGGGCACGCCGGCGGTCCCAGGCGAGGGAGCTGAGCTTGGCCTCGACGGCCTAGGGGGCCAGTCGCCCCGGGGCGACCCATGGCTCCGCTCCGGGCGAGTCGGCATGTGTGGCCTGGCGGAGCGGTCTGAGGCCATGGTCGGACGCCGCCGGCCCACCACGATCTGAGGAGGACCATGCCACCGGCGCAGCTGCTCCAGACGCTCATCCGTTTCCGAACGGTCAATCCGCCGGGCAACGAGGGCCCGTGCCAGCGTTACCTTCGCGCCCTCTTCGAGGCCCGTGACGTGCCCACCTGGCTGCTCGGCTCGTCGCCCGACCGTCCCAACCTGGTGGTCCGCGTGCCCGGCCGAGGGGAGGCACCGCCCCTGCTCCTCCAGGGCCATGTCGATGTGGTCACCGTCGCCGGCCAGCGCTGGAGCCGTGACCCCTTCGGGGGCGAGCTGATCGACGGATGGGTGTGGGGGCGGGGGGCGCTGGACATGAAGGGCGGGGTGGCGATGATGGTCTCGGCCCTGCTGCGCTGCCTCGACGAGGGCCGGCCCCCGGCTGGGGACGTGGTGCTGTGCTGCCTGGCCGACGAGGAGGCCGGAGGGGAGTGTGGCGCCCGCTTCCTCGTCGAGGGGTACCCAGAGCTCTTCCACGGCATCCGCCACGGCGTGGGCGAGGGCGGAGGGGCGACCCTCACGATGGAGGGCCGGCGCTTCTACCCCATCATGGTCGCCGAGAAGCGCATCTGCCGGCTTCGGATGGTCATCCGGGGACAGGGCGGGCATGCCTCCCAGACCCATCGCGGCGGGGTCACCGCCAAGCTGGGCCGGCTGCTGCTGGCCCTGGACCGGGGACGGCTCCCGGTTCGGGTCACGCCCGCCGCGGCCGATTACGTCCGCGGCATCGCTGCCGCCGTGCCCGAGCCCACCCGCGCCCGCCTGCTCGCCCTCCTCGACCCCGAGCGCAGCGATGCCGTCTTGGAGGAGATGGGGCCGGAGGCCTTACGCTTCGACCCGATCCTGCGCAACACCGTCAACGCCACCGTCATCCGGGCGGGGGAGAAGGTGAACGTCATCCCCTCCGAGGCGATCGTCGAGGCGGACGGCAGGATGGTGCCCGGCTGCGAGGAGGAATGGTTCCTCGACGAGGTCCGACACCTGGTCGGGCCAGAGCCGGAGATCGAGGTGGTCCTGCTCGGCCCGCCGCTCCCGGAGTCGGAGCGCGGCCCGTTCTACGACCTGCTCTGCGACGTCCTTCGGGAGCTCGACCCGGCGGCCATCCCCATCCCCATGCTCATGACCGGCGCGACCGATCAGCGCCACTTCTGCCGGCTGGGCATCCAAGGCTATGGGTACCTCCCCCTGCGGTTGCCCGCCGGCTTCGGCCAGGAGATGGTGCACGCCGCCGACGAGCGGGTGCCGGTCACCGCCCTGGAGTTCGGAGCGGAGGCGCTGTTCCGGATGCTCCAACGCTACCGCGGCTGAGGCCGCGGCGGGGGTTCCCCGGCTGCGGCTCAGCCCTCCTTCGCCTTCGTCACCGCCTCCTCCACCACCTCCTCGTTGGGCGCCACCAGGGGATTCTCGGTGACCCACACGTAGCGGACGACCCCGTCCTGCGACACGGCGACCACCCCTCGCTTGGTCACCTGACGGAGGCCCAGGAGGTCGGGATAGGTCCCGACGTACTGCTCGCTGACGGTGTGCTCGTAGTCGGCCAGCACCGGCACCCCGAAGTGGTGCTCCCGGTCCCAGGCCTGGATCGGGAAGGGATAGTGGCCGGTGACGCCCCAAACCTGGACCCCCCGCGGGGTGTAGACCGCCCCCAGGTTGTCGCGCACGGCGCACATCTGCGCCTCGCACACGCCCGTGAAGGGCATGGGGAAGAAATGAAGGACGACGGGCCCTTCGCGGAGGGCGGTGCTGAGCCGGTAGCTCTTGAAGCGAGGTGGGGTCCCCTCCAGCATTTCCTGGCTGAAGAGCTCGAAGTCCGGGGCTCGATCTCCGGGGTTGACGGCCATCTCCATGCCTCCAACTGATCGTGCGCTCCGACGCGTTCGACACGTCCGACTGGCGCTCTAGCCTATCGCTTGGGGCGACGGCGGGGCTCGCTCAAGCGGTCGGTGGGCGTCGAGGCCGGCGCGCCGCCCGAGGGTGAGGGGTGGGCGAAGGCTCGGGCCATCCACCCCAGGACCGCCGATCGCCGGCGTCGGGAGGGCAAACTGCCGGTGACGCACGTGAGCCGTCTGCTCCTCGTCGATGCCCTCACCTCGCCGGAGCCCGGGCGCGTGACGGTGGATGCGCGAGGCCCGAGAGGCAGCCCCCGTGAGGGGTGCCGCCTGATGGGACGATCGCTCCCTCATTGGCAACGGAGTAGGCTCTCCCTTCGAGGATGGAAGATCAACTCCGGCTCACCCGCTACAGCCACGGCGCCGGTTGAGCGTGCAAGCTGAGCCCAGCGGAGCTGGGCCTGCTGCTCGGGGCCTTGCCTGGCCTCGACCATCCGGCGGTGCTGGTCGGCGCCGGGGACGACGCTGCCGTCTTCCGGGTTGGGCCCGGTCGGGCCCTGGTCTCGACCGTCGATTTCTTCACCCCCATCGTCGACGATCCGGAGGCGTTCGGGGCCATCGCCGCTGCCAACAGCCTGAGCGACATCTACGCCATGGGGGCGCGACCTCTCTTCGCCTTGAGCCTGGTCGGCTTCCCCCGTGCCCTGCTGGGGACGGGCCTGCTGGAGCGGATCGTCGCCGGTGGTGCGGGCAAGCTGGCCGAGGCAGGGGTGCCGGTGGTCGGTGGCCACAGCATCGACGACCCCGAGCCCAAGGCGGGCTACGTGGTCGTCGGGCAGGTCGACCCGCAACGTGTGGTGACGCACCGGGGGGCGCGCCCTGGCGACCTCCTCTACCTGACCAAGCCGCTCTGCAGCGGGCTGGTCGCCACCGCGGTGAAGGCGGACCGCTGCCCGGCTGACCTAGAGCGGCGGGCGGTGGCGGTCATGACCCACCTCAACCGTCGGGCCGCGGAGGCGATGGTGGCCGCCGGCGCCTCGGCGGCGACCGACGTCACCGGGTTCGGGCTGATCGGGCACCTGGCCAACCTCGGCGTCGGGGCCGAGGTGCACGTGGGGAAGATCCCCGTCCTCGAGGGGGTGCGCGAGCTCGCCGAGCAGGACCTCTTCCCGGGCGGGACCCGCCGCAACCATGCCGCCTACCGCGACCGCGTCGACTGGGGCGGCATCCCGGAGGCCGAGCAGCTGCTGCTCTGTGATGCCCAGACCAGCGGCGGGCTCCTGGTCGCGATCCATCCGGGGCGCGCGTCGGCGTTCGAGGCGGCCATGTCGGCCGAGCCCTACCCGGCCGTCTGCATTGGCGAGGTGATCGATGGACCCATTCGCATCCGCGCTTGAGCAGGCGGCGGCGGTGCGCCGGGGTGAGCTCAGCGCCCGGGAGCTGGTCGATCTCTACCTGGCCAGGATCGAACGCTGCAACCCTCGTCTGGGCGCCTACTGGCTGGTCACGCCGGACCTGGCTCGGGCGCAGGCGGAGGGCCTCGGTGAGGGGCCGCTGGCCGGGGCACCGGCCTCGGTCAAGGACCTGGTCGCCATGGCCGGCTATCCGTTGACCTTCGGCTCCCGGGCCTACCGCGAGCAGGTGGCCACGGTCGACGCCTTCGTCGTGGCCCGGATGAAGGCGGCCGGGACGCCGATCCTGGGACGGACCACCACCCCCGAGTTCGGCTCGCGGCCGGTGACCGAGTTCGGCCTCCACGGCACGGCCCGCAACCCCTGGGACCTGGAGCGCACCCCGGGCGGCTCCAGCGGCGGCGCGGCGGCGGCTCTCGCGGCCGGGCTCTGTGCCTGGAGCCACGGCAGCGACGGCGGTGGCTCGGTGCGCATCCCCGCCTCCTGCTGCGGGGTGGTGGGGCTGAAGCCCTCCCGTGGCCGCATCTCGCCCGGCCCGCTGGTCGGGGAGGGCTGGGCCGGGCTGTCGACCCAGGGGGTGCTGACCCGGACCGTGGCCGACGCCGCGGCCGCCCTCGACCTGCTGGCCGGCCACCTGCCCGGCGATCCCTACTGGGCCGAGCCCGAGGGGTCGTACCTGGCCGCGTTGGCGCATCCCCCCCGGGAGGCACGGATCGGGCTCCAGACCGGCGCCCCGGAGGTGGTCGACCGCGAGCTGCGCGAGCTGGTGGGTCGCGTCGCCGCCGTCCTCGAGGCCCTCGGCCATCGGGTCGAGGAAGGTGGCCCCACGACCGAGCCCTTCCGAGCGCCCTTCCAGGTCCTGGTCGCCGCCGGGACCGCCTCTTACCCGGTCCGAGATCGATCCTGCCTCGATCCCCTGAACGCCTGGATGATGGAGCGGGCGGAGCGGTTGACCGCCGCCGACTACGTGCGGGCGGTGAACGCCATCCGCGACCACAGCCGGCGGGTGGTCGCCTTCTGGGACGACCATGACCTCCTCCTCACCCCGACCTTGACCCAGCCCCCGCCGCCGATCGGGCACTTCGCCGGGGTCGACCTGGAGCAGGTCAACCAACGCTGCCTGGACTGGCTCACCTTCACCTACCCCTACAACTGCACCGGGCAGCCCGCGATCAGCCTCCCAGTGGGCGTCAGCTCGGCCGGCTTGCCCCTCGGGGTGCAGCTGGTCGGCCCGCCTCGGGGCGAGGCGCTGCTGCTGGCGGTGGCGGCCCAGGTCGAGGAGGCGTTGCCCTGGCGGGATCGGCGCCCGCCCGGCTTCGCCTAGCGGTGGCCCTCGTGCGCGGCCGGCTCCGGGTCCAGGGGGGGGTGGCGGGTGGCCGGAGGCTGGCCATGCCCCGAGGGGTCCG
Organism: Candidatus Dormiibacterota bacterium; assembly: GCA_035294145.1. GTDB lineage: Bacteria > Chloroflexota > Dormibacteria > Dormibacterales > Dormibacteraceae > CADDZO01. The sequence continues at coordinate 10,794 of DATGLL010000269.1, forward strand.
CCCGACCCAGGCCGTGGTGCGCGAGGCCATCTTCGACCTGCTCGGTGAGGCGGTCGTCGAGGCCTGGGTGCTGGACCTGTTCGCGGGCTCGGGGGCGCTGGGCATCGAGGCGCTCTCGCGAGGGGCGGCCATGGTGACCTTCGTGGAGCGCGTCCCGGCCGTGGTCGACGTGCTCCGCCGCAACCTCGCCCTGGTGGGAGGGCAAGAGCGGGCACGGGTGGCTCGAGCGGAGGTCACCCGCTGGTTGGAGGCCAACCCCACCGAGGTCGCGGCGGCCTCGGTGATCCTCCTCGACCCGCCCTACAATGACCCCGTCTTGGAGCGCACCGTGGCCCTGCTGGATCGTCTGGCGGCGTCGGGGGCCCTGGTCGTGGCCGAGCACGCCTGGCGGCAGCCCTGGCCAACCACAGAGCGGCTCTGCCTGCGCCGGCAGCGTCGCTACGGCGACACGACGGTCACCGTGTCCGAGGCCAGGTGAGCGGCCTCGCCCTCTACCCGGGAAGCTTCGACCCCTTCACCAACGGGCACCTCGACATCGTCGACCGCGCCCTGCGGCTGTTCGATGGCCTGGTGGTGGCGGTCGCGGCCAACCCTGAGAAGCGCCTCCCGCTCTTCTCTCCCGAGGAGCGGGTGGCGATGATCCGCGAGGCCCTGGCCGACCGCGCCTCGGTGGAGGTCACCAGCTACCAGGGGTTGACCGTGGAGTTCGCGCGCTCCCGGGGCATCCGTGTGGTGGTGAAGGGCCTGCGGGTCCCCTCGGACTTCGAGGCCGAGCTTCAGCAGGCCTTGATGAACCGGCAGCTCGCCCCCGAGATCGAGACCGTCTTCCTCATGTCGGGGATGTCTCAGATCTTCGTGTCCTCGAGTATCCTCAAGGACATCGCCGCCCGTGGCCATGACGTCGACCGTTTCGTACCACCGGTGGTGGCCAGACGTCTCAAGGAGAGGTTCAGCTGAAGGTCGACGAGATCCTGGATCGGATCGAGTACCTCCTCCACCATGCCCGGCGGGTGCCGTTCTCCAATCAGGTGATGGTGGACGAGGAGGAGGTCTTGGACCTGGTCGATCAGCTGCGCTTCAACCTCCCCGAGGAGATCAAGCAGGCCAACTGGACGGTGCAGGAGCAGCAGCGGCTCATCGCCGAGGCCCACGCCGAGGCCACCCGCATCCTGTCACGTGCCAACGAGCGGGCGGAGTCGGCGGTTCAGGAATCGGAGATCCTGCACCGTGCCGAGCGCCAGGCCCAGCAGACCCTGCGCGAGGCGCAGGCTCGGGCCGAGGAGATCATCCGGGAGGCGGAGGCGTACGCGCTGGAGCAGCTCCAGCAGCTTGAGGCGCACCTGACCCGTACCCTGGCCACGGTCAAGCGCGGGGTGGAGGCGCTGCAGTCCCCCCCGCCCGAGGATCGCTCGGAGACGGGCGAGCTGGGGGGTGCCCGCCTCTAGGCCAGCCCACCCCTCTGGTACACTCTCGCACGCCCATGGCACTTCCGAAGGTCAAGCTCTCCAAGGGGCGCACCCGGCGGCGTCGCTCGCACCTGGCGCTGGGCCGGCTGCAGCTCGATCCGTGCCCACGTTGCCGACATCCTCGTCGACCGCACCACGTCTGCCCGAACTGTGGGCACTACGCTGGTCGCGAGGTCATCGAGACCGACTGATCGCTCCCTCTCGCATGCCCCAGCGTCCATCCGCCCGTGCGTGAGGCGACCGGCGTCGGGACCTCCCCCAGCCGGCCCGCCGGCGGCGGGGTCGCCTTCCTCTTCCCCGGCCAGGGATCGCAGCACCAGGGCATGGGGGCCGAGCTGCTCGACGATGCCGAGATCGCGGAGCTCGCGCGGCGATGCTCGCGCGCGGCCGGGATCGACCTGGTCTGGCTGCTGACCTCGGCGGGCGAGGAGGAGCTGCGAGCGACCGCCAACGCGCAGCCGGCGCTCCTGTTCATGGGCGTGGCCCTGGCTCGCCTGCTGGAGCGAGCGGGCATCCGGCCCGATGCCGCAGCCGGGCACTCGGTCGGGGAGTACACGGCCCTGTGCGTGGCGGGGGCGATCGCCCCCGAGGAGGCGGTTCAGGTGGTGGTCGCCCGTGGCCGGGCGATGGCCGCGGCAGCCCCACCTGGCACCAGCTCGATGTGCGCGGTGCTCGGCATTGGCCCGGAGGTGGTGGAGCGGGCCCTGGAGGGGGTGCCCGAGGTCTGGCTGGCCAACTACAACACCCCCACCCAGACCGTCATCGGGGGCAGCCTCCGCGGGCTGGAGCTGGCCGCCGAGCGGGTGAGAAAGGCCGGGGCACGTCGGGTCGTCCCGCTGAACGTGGCCGCCGCCTTCCATACCCCGATCGTCGCCCCGGCCGGCGCGGGGCTGCGCGGGACCCTGCGGGCCGTCGCCTGGCGGGCGCCTCGCCTCCCGGTCGTCGCCAACCTGACCGGCGAGCCCTACCGAACGGCAGAGGAGATCCCGGACGTGCTCGAGCGGCAGCTCAGCGCGCCCGTCCGTTGGGCCGACTGCGTGCGCCAGCTGGCGGCCATGGGGTGCCGGCACTTCGTCGAGGTCGGTCCGCGACGGGTCCTCGCCGGCATGATGCGAGAGCTGGTGCCGACGGCCCGGGCCCACGCCGTCTCCACACGAGCGGCGGCGCTGCAGCTCTGCCTTGCCTGAGCCATACCGCTCATGGTCCCATCCCGCCGCAGATCGGACGCGGCTGATACAGTAGACGCCGCACGCTTGCGGCCACCTTCTGGAGGACGATATTTGGACAGCCAGAAGATCAGCTTCGAAGAGTTCAAGAACATCATCGTCGAGCGGCTGGGGTGCGAGCCCGAGCAGGTGACGATGGATGCCTCGTTCCAGGAGGACCTGAACGCCGATTCGTTGGATCTGGTCGAGCTGATCTACGCCTTCGAGGAGAACACCGGCCTCGAGATCCCGGACGAGGACGCGGAGAAGATCACGACCGTGGGTCAGGCCTGGGAGTACATTCAGGAGAAGTCGGCCTCATAGGCAACGCTCGCTCAGGTGGCCGCAACCGGCGGTCGACCCAGGATCTGGAGGTGCCGAGGGGCCGGTTGGAGGAACTCCAGGAGAAGATCGGGGTTGCCTTCCGGAACCCGGCCCTCCTGCGCGAGGCCTTGACCCACAGTTCCTTCGCCAACGAGAACCCTGAGATCTCCCCCCGTGACAACGAGCGACTGGAGTACCTGGGCGACGCGGTGCTCCAGCTGATCACAGCCGAGTACCTCTTCAAGCTCAACCCGGGGGCTCAGGAGGGCGAGATGACCCAGGTGCGTTCGGTCATGGTCAACACCAACACCCTGGCCGCGCTCGCCGAGGGGATCGGCCTTGGGGACTACCTGTACCTGGGGAGGGGGATCGCCAAGGGCGGAGGCCGGACGCTGAAGTCGCTGCTGGCCAACGCCTTCGAGGCGGTCCTGGGGGCGATCTTCCTCGACGCCGGCTACGACGCCGCCTACCACTACTACCTGGACCGCTTCCGCGCCCTGCCCGAGCCGGTCCAGGATGAGAACTACAAGGGGCGGCTGCAGCAGGTGGTCCAGGAGCGGTACGGGCTGACCCCCTTCTACGACAGCGCCGGAGCCAGGGGCGGCCGGCAGCGCGAGTACACGGCGGTGGTCTACGCCGGGGCGGAGCCGCTCGGGACCGGGCACGGCCCCACCAAGCAGGCGGCGGAGCAGGAGGCGGCGAGGAACGCGCTCGCCGAGCTGGAGCAGGCCGCGGTCGGCCCGCGAGAGCGACGTCGCGAGCGCCAGGAGCCACCGGCGCGAGAGGAGCCTCCGCCGGTCGAGGCCGAGCCCGAGGCGCCGGCCGCTGCCGAGCCCAGGCCACGTCGGCGGACGCGCCGGCCGCGCAAGGGAGCCGAGGAGCCCGAGCCGTCGCCGGACGGGGAGCTGGCCAGGACCGGCGCCTGAGAGGGTCCCGGGCCGCCGGGTCGAAGCTGGTAAGCTCACCGCCTGGTGCGTCTGCGCTCTCTCCGGCTTGCGGGATTCAAGACCTTCGCGCGCCAGACCGAGATCACCTTCGACCCGGGCGTCACCGCCATCGTTGGCCCCAACGGCTCGGGCAAGAGCAACACGGTCGACGCGATCAAGTGGGTGCTGGGCGAGCGCCAAGCGAAGGACCTGCGCGGTCGCCGGATGGACGAGGTCATCTACTCAGGCGGGGAGCGCCGGCCGCGGGCGGCGCAGGCCGAGGTCGCCATCGTGATCGACAACACCGATCGACGCCTCCCGCTCGATCGCGACGAGGTGGAGATCCGACGACGCCTGGACCGGAGCGGCCAGAGCGATTACTTCCTGAATGGCACGCGCGTCCGGCGTCACGACCTGCTGGACGTGCTGGCCTCGACCGGGCTGACCACCGACTCCTACGCGATCGTGGACCAGCGCGACATCGAGGCCATCATCAGCTGCACGCCCGATCAGCGACGTCGTCTGATCGAGGAGGCGGCGCAGGTGCGCCAGGTGAAGGCGAAGCGGGTCGAGGCGGTGGCCCGGCTGGAGGAGTTGGCTGCCAACCTGGTGCGGCTGGAGGACCTGCGCGGGGAGATCGAGCCGCGCCTGGAGACGGTCCGCGCCCAAGCCGCGGCCGCGCGCGAGGCTGAGCAGATCCGGCAGCGACTGGAGCTGTTGCGGGGCAGCATCGTCTGGGAGGAATGGCGCGAGGCCCGAGATCTGCACCGACGCGAGCAGGCCCAGGTCGAGGCCCTGAGCCGACGCTTGGAGGAGGCCCGCGCCCAGGCGCGAGCCGCGGAGGAGACGTACGCCCGCTGCCAGCAGGAGCTGCAGGCCATGCAGGACCGGCAGCTCCAACGGCAGCGTCGGTTGTCGGCCGGGCGGCTCGAGGTCCAGCGCGCCGAGCACGAGCTGGCCCTGGCCGAGGAGCGGTTGCGCAGCCAGACGGCGCTGGCCGAGGCGGCGCGCACCGAGCACGCCGAGATCGCGGAGCGGGTCGCTGCCCTGGCCGCCCGGCGGGAGGGGATCGCCCAGGCGCTGGCGGCCGCCGAGCAGCGTCTCTCCGAGGTGCCACCGCCTCCGCCTCCCCCACCACTCGGCGACGCCCGGCCGGCTCGGGAGGCGGCGCAGGCGGCGGAGCAGGCGCGCCGTCGCCTGGTGGCCTGCGAGTCCCAGCTGGCCCAGGCCCGCAGCCGGGTCCGTTTCCAAGAGGAGGCCCTCGCCCGTCTCGAGGCCTCGGTGCTGCCGGCCGAGCGCGAGCTTCCCGCCGCTCAGGAGCAGGCCGAGGCGGCCCAGGGTCGGGCCCGAGAGGCGGCGGAGGCGGCCTCGCGCCTGGCCCGGTTGCGGGCCGAGCTGGAGGGCCTGGACGCGCTCTGGCCGGCGCCGGCGGGGCACGGGCTCCGTCGGGTCGGCGACGTGATCGTGGCCCGACCCGGGGCCGAGGCCGCGCTCTCGGCCGCGCTCGGTCCGCTGCTCGACGCCTGGGCAGCCCCCGACGAGGCCGGCGCGTGGACGGCGGCGCGGACGGATGCCCAGCAGGCCACCATCGTCTATCCGACGGGGCCGGTTGAGGTTGAGGAGGGGGCGCTGTTCGAGCAGGTGACCTGTGAGCCCGGGTTCGAGCCGCTGGCGAGACAGCTGCTGGGGCACGTCGTGCTGGGACGAGACGTCACCTCCGAGGGGGTCTACCACGAGCCGGGCCTCATCCGCGCCGGGAGCGATCCCCGGGTGGGGCTGACGGCGCGGCGTCATCGTCTTCGCCAGGAGATCGCGGGCCTGGAACCTCTGGCCGCCCGTGCCCGGGAGCGCAACGAGGAGGCCCGCCGGGCCCAGGCGCGGCTCCAGGAGCTCAGGTCCGCGGCCGGGCAGCGAGGGCAGCTCGATCACGCGGCCGCGCAGTTGGCCGAGGCGCGGGAGGTCGAGCGGCGTGAGGCGGCCCGCTTGCCCGAGCTGGAGCGAGGCCTGCGCGAGGCCGAAGCCCTCGCTGCCGAGGCCCGCCGGGCGGCGGCGGAGCGGGAGCGGCTGGCCGCGACCCATCGGGCGGAGGTGCAGCGGCTGGAGCTGGAGCGAGCCCGCTGGCGGGAGCGGGTGGGCGACCTCCGGCGCCAGCTGTCGGCGCTCGAGGCCGACCTGGCCGCCCTGGAGCGAGGCCGACAGGCGAGGATCGAGCGGGCGGCGCGGGCCGAGCAGGTGGCGGCCGAGGCACAGGCCGCCCTGCCTGCTCTCCGAGATCGTGTCCGGGCGGCGCGGGCCGACCTGGAGCGGGTCGAGGGGGAGTCGCCGGACGAGGAGGCGCAGCTGGCCGAGGCCGCCAGGCGCCTGGTGGCGGCGGAGGAGGCGCACGTCAAGGCCCGGCTCGAGGTCGGGTCCCTGGAGAGCGGGCTCGAGCTGCATCGACGTGAGGCCGAGCGGGCGGGGCGACGGATGGAGGAGCTGCGGGCTCGGATGCCCGCCGGCCTGACCCCGGAGGAGGTGCCGGGTGGCAAGGCCCGCGAGCGGGAGATGCGCCAGCTGGAGCGGCGGCTGCGTGAGATCGGCCCGGTGAACGCGCTGGCGGAGTCGGAGTGCGCCGAGCTCGAGGGACGCTACTCCAACCTGATCGCCCAGCTGGAGGACATCAAGGCGGCCCGCAAGGACCTGGAGCAGCTGATCGCCCAGCTCCGTCAGGAGGAGGAGAGCCGCTACGAGGCGGTCTTCGGCGCCGTGGCGGTCAACTTCCAGGACCTCTTCGCCGAGCTCACCGCCGGAGGCAGGGCAACCCTCCGCCACGCCCCGGGGGCGGAGGGGCCACGGAGCGGGGTCGAGATCCTGGTCCAGCCTCCCCGCAAGCGCATGCAGAGCATCTCGCTGCTGAGCACCGGGGAGCGTGCCCTGACCGCGCTGGCCTTGGTCATGGCCCTCCAGGAGATCAACCCCGCCCCCTTCACGATCATGGACGAGGTCGATGCCGCCCTGGACGATGCGAACGTGGCCCGCTTCGGCGACCTCATCGAGCGTCTCGGGCGTCGACGTCAGCTGATGATCGTCACCCACAACCACATGACGATGGCATGCGCCTCCGCCCTCTACGGCATCCACCTCGACGAGAGCGGCTGCTCCCACATCGTCTCCGTGCGGCTCGAGGACATCCAGGCCAAGAGGCCATCGCCGGCGATCCAGAGCGCCTGACCTCGCCTCCCCCGGGCACAATAGGAGGCTCGATGGCGTCGATCTGGTCGAAGGTGGCGAGCCGCACCCGCGGGCTCTTCACCGAGGGGCTGCGGGCCGCGGGCACCCCGCTCTCCCCCGGCTTCTACGAGCAGCTGGAGGAGCTGCTGATCGTCGGCGACGTCGGCCCGACCCTCGCCGCCGAGCTGGTCCGACGCGTCCGGGAGCGACGCCCACGCACCCTGGAGGCGGCGCGGGAGGCGCTGGTCGAGGAGGTCGCCTCCCTCATGTCGTCACAGCCACGCGCCCTCTTCATCGATGCCCGGCCCTCCTGCGTCCTCCTCTACGGCGTGAACGGCTCGGGCAAGACGACCACCATCGGTAAGCTGGCCTACCTCCTCGCCGCGGACGGCTTCGCTCCGCTGGTCGTGGCCGCGGACACCTACCGCGCCGCTGCCATCGAGCAGCTGCAGGTCCTGGCCGAGCGAGCCGGGGTGCCCTGCTTCGCCGGGCGCCCGGGCGGTGATCCGGCTGCGGTCGTGTTCGACGGCCTGCAGACGGCGGCCCGGCGGGGGCATGGGGTGGTCCTGGTCGACACCGCCGGCCGTCTCCAGACCCAGCAGAACCTCCTCAACGAGCTGGCGAAGGTGGCCCGCGTTGCGGGCAGGGCCCTGCCCGGGGCCCCCCACGAGTCCCTGCTGGTCTTGGATGGCCACCTGGGCCAGTCCAGCCTCTCCCAGGCCCGTGGCTTCGGCAAGGCGCTCGCCATCACGGGGTTGGTGCTGGCCAAGATGGACGGGACCGCCAAGGGGGGAGCGGTGATCGCGATCGAGGCCGAGCTGGGCGTGCCGACCAAGCTGGTCGGGGTGGGGGAGGGCCTGACCGACCTGGTGGCGTTCGACGTCCGTCGCTTCGTGGCCTCGCTCTTCGGCGAGGACGCCGGGGACCAGGGCTGAGGGGCCCCGGGTCGGCGCTGGATCGAGGCCGGTCGTGTCGGGGGCCCAACGGGAGAGGAGGAGGGCGGAGATGCCTGAAGGGCCTGTGGACGACGTGCCCCGGTCCGGCGAGCCGGGCAAGGATGGTGGTGAGCCCGTCGTCTCCTTGGCCGACCCTCACTGCCACACCGTCGCTTCCGACGGCATGGTCTCACCGGCTGAGCTGGTGGCCGCGGCCCGGGCCGCCGGTCTGGCCCTGATCGCCGTCACCGACCACGACACCATGGCCGCGACTCGAGAGGCATGGGAGCGCGGCCAGGAGATCGGGGTGGCGGTCGTGCGTGGCCAGGAGATCACGACCCGCTGGCCGGCGCAGACCCACGTGGTGGGCTGGTTCCTGGAGCGGCCGATCCGCAGCGGCATGAGCCTGGGGGACACGATCGACGCCATCCACGACCAGGGTGGCCTGGCGGTGATCCCTCACCCGTTCATGCCCACCTACTTCGCCTCCTGCCAGCCGGGGATGCTCGCTCGCCTGATTGAGCGGCACCCGGTCGACGCCATCGAGGTGCTCCACACCGCCCCCATGTCGGCCGGCCGACGCCGGCTCCTGGCGGCCTTCTACCAGGCCAACCGCGAGCGTCTGGGGGCGGCCGTGGGGGCCAGTGACAGCCACTTCGGGCGGCACGACCTCGGAGGGATGGTCACGGAGTTCGACGGCCTCACGGCCGAGGACTTCCGCGCCGCCGTCCTCGGCCGGCGTACCCGGCCCCGGGTGGGCGGGCGGGCGACCGTCCCGCTCGGCCTGGCGTTGCGCCAGCAATGGCGGAGCCTGGTCGACCTGCCGCTCAGGCGGCTACGCCATCGGCTGCCCTGAGAGGTCCTGCCGACCCTGGGCCCCGTGCCGCGAGGCGGTCGGGGCGGCCAGTTCGGGCCGGGGGGCGATCCCAGCTCGAGGCGCTGCTGGCCGACGTGGATGACCAGGGCCAGGCGATCGGGGTGGAGGCCCGCGCCCGTCGCGGGCCCTACGGCGGGAGGTGCGCCTCGCCATCGGGGCGCGATGCGCCTGGCCCGTCTGAGGGGCGTGCGCGCCGACGCGCGGCCCATGGCCACCTCGACGCTGGCGGCCTGAGGCGAGGCCGTGGGGCGGGTGCCGGGCCCGCTCGGGGCGGGGCCGTGGGGAGCAGCGGGCCCTAGGCCGGGCGCTCGGGTGAGCTGCGAAGGGCCAGCTCCACGAGCACCTCATGGATGGCCGGAGGGGCGGCCAGGATGTCCCCGCTCTCCAGCCAGCCGTTGCCGCCCTGCCAGTCGCTGACCCGCCCTCCCACCTCCAGGACCAGGGCGGCGCCGGCCGCCACGTCCCAGGGGCCGAGGCCCAGCTCGAAGAACCCGTCGCAGGTGCCGGAGGCGGTCCACGCCAGGTCGAGCGAGGCCGCCCCCGCCCGGCGCAGGTCCTCGAATCGACGAAGGGCGCCCTCGAAAACCGGAAGGTAGCGCGGCAACAGGTGCTTCCGTCGGAAGGGGAATCCGGTGGCCACGATCGCGGTCGCCGGCTCCCCGGCGTCCAGGTCGGCGAGGCGCTCACCGTTGAGCGTGGCTCCGTGCCCTCGTTCGGCGGCGAACTCCAGGCCCAGCCAGGGAGCGATCACCACCCCCAGCACCGGCTCGCCCCGGTCGAGCAGGGCCACCGAGACGCCGACCACCGGCAGGCCGTGGATCCAGTTGGTGGTCCCGTCCAGGGGATCGACCACCCACCGGGTGCCTGAGGTGGCGCCGCCGCCCTCCTCGGCCAGCACCTGGATCCCGGGGGCCCGGCGCGCCAGCACCTCGAGGATGGCGGCCTCGCTGAACCGATCCTGCTCGGTCACGTAGTCTCCGGGCAGGGCCTTGCGCTGCCCCCGCCGCCGGCCGAGCCCTGCCCGCTGCAGGACCCTCGCCCCCGCCCGCGCTGCCTCGAGCGCGACCTCGAGCAGGACCCTAGCCCTCCGCGCCGAGGCCGAACATGGCCTCGAGGTCGTGGGGGGAGAACTGCTGGAAGGCGACCATGGTCTGGGTGCGCTCGATGCCCTCGAGCTGGGCCAGCTCCCTGGTCACGACCGCGGCCAGCTCCTCGTGTTCACGGACGCGGATCATGGCGACGAAGTCCCAGTCGCCGGTCACGGTGTAGACCTCGGCCACCCCCCTGACGTCGGCCAGCTGGGGACCAAGGGTGGGCAGGGCTTCGCGCCTGGCGCGGACGAGCATGATGGCGGTGAGCACGTTGCGAGTCTACGGGTTGTGGCTCCACTGGCTGGGCTCGGAGATGGCCCCGGGTGCCGTATGCTGCCGCCGTGCCTCGGCTGGTGCGGGACGATCCCGACCGCCCCGATCCAGGGCTGGCGGAGCTGTACGCTTCGTTGCCGGACGCGGTCGAGCTGGAGCCATGGCTCGGCTGGTGTCGAGAGGCTGACCGGGTCCTCTACCTCGGGGTCGGGGCCGGCCGGCTCGCCGTGCCGCTCGTGCGCGCCGGCGTCCGCCTGGTCGGGGTCGACGCCCATCCGGGCATGATCGCCCACCTCCAACGGCGCCTGCCTGACCTGGAGCTGTACCTGGCCAGGATCGAGGATCTGGACCTCGGCCGCAGCTTCGACCTGGTGATGGCGCCGGCTGGCATCCTGTGCCACGCGGACCGGCTCAGGGGCGCGGCCCGCCACGCTTGCGGCCGGGTCGCGCTGGAGCTGGTCAACCCGCATTGGCTGCTGGCGGGCGCCGGGCCCGGGGTCCGGGCCCGGCGCCTGGAGGCTGGTCGGGTCGAGGTTCAGGTGTCCCACCCGGGCGGGTGGGTCGAGAGCGCGACCATCCCCCTGGTCTGGCCAGAGCAGATCGAGGCCTTCCTGGCCTCGGCTGGCCTGGAGCTGTGCCGGATGCAGGGGGACGGCGACGCTGGCCTGGAGGGGAGCCCGACCTTCTATGTGCTCGCCGCCAGGCGGGCACGGAGGGCCAGGATGCCGTCGACGTAGTTGCGGCTGCTCGGGTAGATGCCGTACTGCCTGGTTGCCGCCTCTCCCTGGTAGTAGGCGGCCAGCGCCAGCCTGGCGTCGCCGTTGAAGTCGTCGAGGTAGTGCCGCAGCAGCGCCGCCCCCAGCAGGGCGTTGTCCCAGGCCAGGTAGATGTCGACCGGGCGTCCCAGCAGAGCTGGCCCTGCCCAGGCAGCGGTGGAGGGCAGGATCTGCATCAGTCCGATTGCCCCGTCTCGGGAGATCATCGAGTTGTTGTAGCCGCTCTCCCATAGGGACACCGCCAGCACCAGGTTGGGATCGACCCCCTCCTGGTCGGCCGCCTGCACCAGCAGCTTCCGTGCCGCGGCGCCGCTGACGGCCTCGGGCACGCGCTGGGCGCTGAGGTGGAGGACCTGACCGGGCAGCAGGTGTCGGGGGTCGGAGATGCCGTTGAGCTGCGCCAGCTCGGCGACGGACACCCCGAACCGCTGCCCGATCGTCCACAGGGTGTCGCCCGGACGGACGGTGTAGGCGACGGCCGAGGCGGGAGGGGCTGGGGCAGGGGGGGCGAGGGTGAGCCGTTGGCCCGCCAGGATGCGGTCGGGGTCGGCGATCCCGTTCTCGCGGCTGAGCTGATCGATGGGGATGCCGGTTCGCTGGGAGATCCCCCACAAGGTGTCGCCAGGCCGCACGGTGTAGGCCTGGGCGGGACGGGCGCTCCACAGGACGCCGGCCATGGTGAGCGGGAACGCTATCAAGAAATGCAACCTGGTCATGAAGGGTAAAGCTGTCATTTATCTCTGAGAAAATCAACATCTCAATATCAGGAAGTAACACAGGAGGTAGGGGGAGAAAGACCTGCCTCCCTGCCGGGCCGGCGGCGGGAGAGGGGATCGTGGTACCCTTGTTAAGGCTTGAGCCTTGACAGCCTGTCGTCACGACAGCGGCAGGTGGAGCTGTTCGAGCAGTACGGGCCCCTGCTCACTGAGCAGCAGCGGGAGGTCCTCGAGCTCTACCTTCGCCGTGATTGGTCGCTCTCCGAGATCGCGCGCAGCCGCGAGACCTCCAGGGCCGCGGTTCACGACCTCGTGCGCCGCGCCGGCCAGGCCCTGGAGGAGTACGAGAGTCGCCTTGGCCTCCTGGCGGCCGAGGAGCGACGCCGAGCGGTTCGGGCGTCGCTGGCACGCGAGCTGGGGGAGATCCGTCGGTGGCTGGCGCGACTTGAGCAGGAGGTGAGCCGCGCCTGATGTTCGAGAGCCTGAGCGACCGGCTGAGCGCCACCCTCCGAAAGCTCGGCGGCCGGGGGGTCCTGCGGGTCGAGGACGTGGACGCCGCCCTCCGTGACGTCCGGATGGCCCTGCTCGAGGCGGACGTCAACTATCGGGTGGTCAAGCAGTTCGTGGAGCGGGTCCGCTCCCGCATGGTGGGGGCCGAGGTCAGCCAGAGCCTGACCCCGACCCAGCAGGTGATCAAGGTGGTGCACGAGGAGCTGATCGAGCTCTTGGGCGCCAACGACCGGGGCCTGACCTACGCCGACCGGCCCCCGACGGTCATCCTGCTGGCCGGGCTCCAGGGCTCGGGCAAGACGACCACGGCGGTCAAGCTGGCCCACCTGGCCCGGAGCGAGGGCCACCGCCCGATGGTGGTGGGGCTCGACCTGCGTCGGCCGGCGGCGGTGGAGCAGCTCCGGGTGCTGGCGGAGCGCGAGCGCATCGCCTTCCACACCGGCCAGGGGGTGCCGGAGGCGATCGCGCGGGAGGCGCTGGCCGCCGCCGAGCGGGAGGGTTGCGACCTGGTCGTGCTCGACACCGCGGGCCGCCACGCGGCCGAGGCCGAGCTGATGGAGGAGATCCGTCGTATCCGTGAGGCGGTTCCGGTGACGGAGTCGTTCCTGGTCGCGGACGCCATGACCGGCCAGGAGGCGGTCACGGTCGGGGCCGCCTTCCACGAGGCGGTCGGGATCGACGGGGTGATCCTCACCAAGTTGGACGGCGACGCCCGTGGGGGGGCGGCGCTCTCGCTCAAGTTCGTCACCGGCCAGACGGTTCGGTTCGCCGGGGTGGGTGAGAAGGTCGGGGACCTGGAGGTCTTCCGCGCCGATCGTATGGCCTCGCGAATCCTGGGCATGGGCGACGTGCTCACCTTGATCGAGCGGGCCGAACGGGTGGTCGATCGCCAGGAGGCGCAACGGGTGGAGAGGCACCTGCGCTCCGGGCACCTGACCTTTGACGATTTCCTCGTCCAGCTTCGGCAGTTGCGCAGCATGGGCTCGTTCCAGAGCGTGCTGGAGATGCTGCCCGGGACAGCTCAGCTCAAGGGTCAGCTGGAGGAGGCGGACCCCGAGGCCGAGATCCGCAAGATGGAGGCCATCATCCTCTCCATGACCCGAGCCGAGCGGGCTCGACCGGAGATCATCGACGGCTCGCGTCGGCGGCGGATCGCCGCCGGGAGCGGCACCCGGGTGTCGGACGTGAACCGACTGCTCAAGGCCCGTGAGCAGATGCAGCTGATGGCCCGGCAGCTTGGCCTGGGAGGCGGCGCCGGCCGTCGGCGTCCCTGGCTCGGCCGCCTCTTCGGTTGAGGGCGGGGAACCCCGACGGGCTATCGTGCGCACCATTTCCCACGCAAGGAGGTACCAACGGATTGGTCAAGATCAGGCTGAGGCGGATGGGGGCCAAGCGGCGGCCCTTCTACCGTCTGGTGGTCGCGGACGCTCGTTCGCCCCGCGACGGCAGGTTCATCGAGCAGGTGGGCTACTACAACCCGTTGACCGAGCCCGCCACCCTCAAGATCGACGAGGAGAAGGTGATGCTGTGGCTGAACCGGGGGGCGCAGCCCTCGGAGGCCGCTCGCACGCTCCTCAGGAGGGAGGGCATCCTTGAGCGCTATGCAGCGTCGAGAAAGTCCGGATCGGCCGCCGTTCAGGCGTAGCGGTTACGGGGGCGGATTCCGAGGAGGGCGCGACGGCAGCTTCCGTCGACCGTACTCGGACCGTCCCGGCATCGACTATCGTGCCCTGGTCGAGTTCGTCGCCAAGTCGGTGGCGGACCGGCCGGAGCAGGTCGAGGTGCATTCGGTGGATCGAGGCCGTGGCACCATCGCGATCAAGGTGCGCATGGCCGACGAGGACCTGGGGCGCCTGATCGGCAAGGCAGGCCGCAACATCGAGGCGCTGAGGACCTTGGTGCGGGTGGCGTCACTGCGCGAGCGCAGGCGGGTCTTCGTGGATCTGGCGACGGGACGCTGAGCGACGCTCATGGTCCGGGTCGGGCTCATCCTGGGGGCGTTCGGAGTCGAAGGAGCCGTCAAGGTCTCCCCCTTGACGGATTTCCCGGATCGGTTCGCACCCGGCGCTGAGCTGTGCCTGGACGGTCGCCGGCTCCGGGTCGAGTGGGGTCGATCCCATCCGGCCTGGATGGTGGTCAAGCTCCAGGGGCTCGACGACCGTACCGCTGCGGAGGCGGTCCAGGGCCGCTACCTGGAGGTGCCGGAGGAGGAGGTGCGTCCCCTCCCCGAGGGCGTCTGGTATCACCACGACCTGGTGGGGCTCTCGGTGAGCACGGCCGGGGGCCGTGAGCTGGGAACCCTGGCCGAGGTGTGGCCGATGCCGGCCAACGACGTCTGGGTGGCGCGGGAGGACGGCCAGGAGCACCTGATCCCGGCCGTTCGCGAAGCGGTGCTCGAGGTCGACCTCGAGCACCGCCGCGTGACCGTGGCGGACTGGATCCTGGACGTGGAGGAGGCCTGAGCGACCCGGCTGTGAGGTTCGACGTCATCACCATCTTCCCCGAGCTCTTCGAGCCGGTCTTTGCCCACGGCGTGGTCGGACGCGCGATCCGGCGCGGGCTGGTCACGTTGCAGGTGCACGACCTCCGGGCCTTCGCCACCGACCGCCATCATCAGGTGGACGACGCCCCCTTCGGTGGCGGCCCCGGCATGGTGCTGAAGCCAGAGCCCATCTTCGCTGCCGTGGAGGCGGTCCGGCCCGAGAACCCGGGGCCGGTGGTCCTGCTCGAGCCCTGGGGGGAGCGGCTGCACCAGGGGATGGCCAGGACCCTGGCCCGTGAACCGGGCCTGATCATCATCTGTGGCCGCTACGAGGGGGTGGACGATCGCGTTCGTCAGGCCCTCGCTGACTGCGAGATCTCGATCGGGGACTATATCCTGAGCGGCGGCGAGCTCCCGGCCATGGTGTTGATCGATGTCGTGGCCCGCCTCGTCCCCGGGGTCCTGGGGGACGAGGCCTCGCTGGCCCACGACGCCTTCGGCTCCGAGCAGGGTGGGTATCCGCAGTTCACCCGGCCTGCGGAATGGCGTGGCCTACGCGTTCCGGACGTGCTCCTCTCGGGCGATCATGCGGCCATCGACCGCTGGCGCCGTGAGCATGCCCGAGGCGGGAGGGGGGCCGCCGTCAACCGTGAACATGGACGAGGACTGAGACCAGCATGAACGTGATCGATCAGATCGAGCGAGAGCAGCAACGGGAGGTCGTGCCCGAACTCCGCCCTGGGGACACGGTGCGCGTCCACGCCAGGGTGGTCGAGGGGACGCGGGAGCGGGTCCAGGTCTTCGAGGGCCTGGTCATCAGGGTCGCCGGCAGCGGCCTTCGCCGCAGCTTCACCGTCCGGCGCGTCACCCACGGCGTCGGCGTCGAGCGCACCTTCCTGGTCCACTCGCCCCGGGTCGAGAAGGTGGAGGTCGTCCGGCACGGCCGGGTGCGGCAGGCCCGCCTCTACTACCTGCGCGGACGGGTGGGCAAGGCGGCTCGGATCAAGGAGCGGCGCGACGAGCCGACGGGGTCGAAAGCGGAGGCGCTGCGGGCCCGTCAGGCCCGGGCGGCGGCCGAGCCGGAGGCCGAGCCCGAGGAGCAGTGAGCCACGGCGCCGGGGAAGGTGACGACCCTCGCTCGGCCGGGTGGCCGGGAGTGGGGGGGCATCGGGCCCCCGCCTGGGCGAGCTCGGGCGTGACCTCGCCGCGTGGCTTGGCCCTCGCCGACGCTGCTGCCCATCCCGGGCGAGCCCGCCCTCGTGGCCGCCCGGCTGAGCCCCGACCGTAGCTCTGGACCCTCCCTTGTGAGAACCCGCCGACGCCCTCGACGCCCCGGGCTCTGGTCCATGGAGCGCCTCGCGTGGGAGATGGGGCATCGGCACGTGGCCGGCGTCGACGAGGTGGGCCTGGGGCCGCTGGCCGGCCCGGTCGTCGCCGCCGCGGTCATCCTCCCGGCCGGGGCCCAGCTGCCGGGCCTCGATGACTCCAAGCGGCTCTCTCCGACCAAGCGCGAGCGGCTGGAGGTGCTGATTCGCCGGCGGGCCGTCGCCTGCGCGGTGCATGCCGTGGCCCCCGAGGTGGTCGACGAGATGGGCCTGACCCGAGCCCGGCAGCTGGCCATGAGCGGGGCCGTGGCCAAGCTGGAGGTGCCGGCTGACTACCTGCTGGTGGACGCCTGGGAGGTGCCCGACCTCCCGCTGCCGCAGATGTGCGTCGTCAAAGGCGATGGGATCTGCGCCTCGATCATGGCCGCGAGCGTGATCGCCAAGGTCCACCGCGATCGGCTGATGGTCGAGTACGACCGGCAGTACCCTGGCTACGGCTTCGCCGTCCACAAGGGCTACGGCACGGCCGCTCACCTGCGCGCCCTGGCCGAGCTGGGGCCGGCCCCCATCCACCGGAGGTCGTGGGCGCCGGTCCGTGCCCTGGCTGCCGCCAGGGGAGGGGCAGGAGGTTGTGAGCCGGAGGGAGGCGCCGTGCCACCTTCAGGGCTCGGTCGGTGAGGGGCCGCGTCCATATGAACCTGAACGATGGGCCGAGCAACCGGGCGTGTCGGATCCCACCGCCCGTCGCTGGCTCAAGGCCGGTCGGCTGCCGGTCCCGGCCCGGAGGGTCGGTCGGCTGATCCTGGTCGAGGCCCAACGTGACCGCGATGCTGGCGTCGGCAGGGCGGCGGATGCCCGCGTCTCATCGGCCGATCAGGCGGCTGAGTGGGACCGGCAGGTGGCGCGGGGGAGCGCTTGGGGGAGCCCGGCTTGACGGTCGGTGGGGTGGTGACCGAACGAAGCCGGCTTGGGGACCTCAGGGGTCCGGTGGGGGTTGACAACAGCTGACGCGCCTATACACTACAATCCACTTCCATGAACTTGAAGCAGTGGGCGCGTGAGCAAGGCATCCACCCCGTGACCGCCTCCCGCTGGTTCCAGTCGGGCAAGCTCCCCGTCCCGGCCCGGCGAGTTGGTCACCTGATCCTGGTGGACGCCCCGGCGCGGTCCCCGGCCGGTGTGACCGCCCGCTCGCGTGTC
>DATGLL010000270.1:0-15653 GCA_035294145.1 Candidatus Dormiibacterota bacterium
AACGCCGCGATCAACCTGGCGAGGTACTCGCCCGGGGCACCCCACCAAGCTGGCTTGGTGGGGACCCCGCCCGTAGGCTCAGTTGGAGCCTTCGTGAAGCGCAGAGCCGTGGTAAGACCCGGGCTTCTCGGGCACGCGGCGAGGAAGCGCGAAGCCCGCAAGGGCAACCCCGTGAGGGGTGCCGCGTGAGTGCTATTGCGTACTCGGCGGCAACGGCCGAGATGAGCCCTGCGCTGTCCCGGACCGCTCGTCCATACTTGCCTCTGATCTTGCGATGAGGATGCATCGACCGGGACGGCTCAAGCGGCTGCAGTGGTGCGCGGGAGAAGGCGACGATGAGCCTCACCCCAGCTGAGGTGCGACACGTGGCCATGCTGGCCAGGCTCGGGTTGGAGCCGGGCGAGGAGGAGTTTTACGCTGGCCAGCTCAGCGCCATCCTGGCCCATATCGACCGGCTGCGCGAGCTCGACACCGACGCCATCCCACCCACGGCGCAGGCGGTTCCGCTCCAGGCCCGCATGCGCGAGGACGAGCCCCAGGCCGGTTTGCCCCAAGAACGGGCTCTGGCAGGCGCGCCGGAGGCGCGGGACGGCTACTTCGTGGTCGGGGCCATCCAGGAGGCGGAGCCGTAGCCAGCATCGAGGAGCTCCATGCGGCCCTGAGACGGCGCGAGCTGAGCGCGGTCGAGCTGCTGGAGCAGCACCTGGCGGTGATCGAGCGGGAGGAGCCTCGGGTCGGTGCCTTCCTGCGGGTCACGGAGGACCTGGCCCGCGCCCAGGCGGCGGAGGCGGACCAGCGGTTGGCCGTGGGGGAGGGGATCACGCCCCTCACCGGCATCCCCATGGCGATCAAGGACGTGATCTGCGTCCGAGGGGTGGAGACCACCGCCGGCTCCAGGATCCTGAGCGGCTTCCGTCCCCCCTATGACGCCACCGTGATCGCCCGGCTGCGCGAGGCGGGGGCCGTCTTCCTGGGCATGACCAACTGCGACGAGTTCGCCATGGGCAGCTCGACCGAGAACTCCGCCTACCATCCGACGCGCAACCCGCACGACCCGTCCCGGGTGCCCGGGGGCTCCTCGGGGGGCAGCGCTGCGGCCGTGGCCGCCGGAGAGGCCGTCTATGCCTTGGGCACCGACACCGGTGGGTCGATCCGGCAGCCGGCCGCCCTCTGCGGCGTGGTGGGCATGAAGCCCACCTATGGGCGGGTGAGCCGCTACGGCCTGATCGCCTTCGCCTCCAGTCTCGACCAGATCGGTCCCTTCGCCACCGGGGTCCGCGATGTGGCGCTCGTGCTCCAGGCCGTGAGCGGGGCCGACCCTCGCGATGCGACCAGCGCCGACCGGCCGGTCGATCTGCTCTCGGAGCTGGAGGCGGGGGTGGGGGGCCTTCGCCTGGGGGTACCCCGCGAGTACTTCCAGGTGGAGGGCATGGAGCCTGGGGTCAAGGCCACGGTGGAGCGGGCGTTGCTGACGCTGGAACGGGCTGGGGCCGAGCTGGTCGAGGTCAGCCTTCCCCACACCGACTACGGCCTGGCGGCGTACTACCTCATCGCCCCGGCGGAGTGCTCCTCCAACCTGGCTCGCTTCGACGCGGTGCGGTACGGGTTGCGAGTGGAGGGGGGGAGCTTGCTTGAGACCTACCTCCGGACCCGCCGTCATGGCTTCGGCCCCGAGGTGCGCCGGCGGATCATGCTCGGGACCTATGCCCTGTCGGCTGGCTACTACGACGCCTACTACCTGAAGGCGCAGAAGGTCCGGACACTGATCGCCGAAGATTTCGAGCAGGCGTTCCTCCACTGCGACGCGATCGTCAGCGCCACCTCCCCGGTGGTTGCGTTCCCGCTCGGGGCGAAGCTGGCCGACCCGCTGGCCATGTACCTAAACGACGTGCTCACGTTGGGGGCCAACCTGGCCGGCCTGCCTGGCATCAGTGTGCCCTGCGGCACCTCCGAGGGCCTTCCCGTTGGCCTCCAGGTCCTGGCGCCTCAATGGAAGGAGGCCACGGCGTTGCGGGTGGCGCGTGCGTACGAGGTGGCCCGTGACTGACTCCCGCTGGGAGGCCGTGATCGGCCTCGAGGTCCATGCCCAGCTGGCGACCCGCTCGAAGATGTTCTGCTCCTGCCCGACCACGTACCTGGGCGCGCCGCCCAACACCAACGTTTGCGAGGTCTGCCTGGGCATGCCCGGGGTTCTGCCGGTGATCAACCGTCGAGCGGTGGAGCTGACGGTCAAGACGGCGCTTGCCCTCGGCTGCCGGGTCGCCCGCCACACTCGCTTCGATCGCAAGAACTACTTCTATCCCGACCTTCCCAAGGGATATCAGATCAGCCAGTACGAGCTGCCGATCGGACGTGAGGGGCGGCTGGAGCTGAACGGTCGCACGGTTCGCGTCGCCAGGGTGCATCTGGAGGAGGACACCGGCAAGCTGCTCCATGCTGGCGATGCTCTGGAGACCGCCAGCGAATCGCTGGTGGATCTGAACCGGGCCGGCGTCCCCTTGATGGAGATCGTCAGCGAGCCCGATCTCACCAGCGCCGAGGAGGCCAAGGACTACGCCATCGCCCTGCGCGAGATCCTCCGTGCGATCGGGGCCTCGGAGGCCGACATGGAGAAGGGACAGCTCCGGGCCGAGGCCAACGTCTCCGTGCGCCCTCGGGGTTCGACCGAGCTCGGGGTCAAGACCGAGATCAAGAACATCAACTCCTTCCGATTCCTGCAGCGGGCCGTGGAGCATGAGATCCGTCGTCAGATCGAGGTGCTGGAGTCGGGTGGGGTGATCGTCCAAGAAACCCGCGGCTGGTCGGAGGCCGAGCAACGGACCTTCTCCCAGCGCAGCAAGGAGTACGCCCAGGACTATCGGTACTTCCCTGAGCCTGACCTCCCGCCCCTGGAGCTGGATCTGGCCTGGGTGGAGCGGCTGCGGGCGTCGCTGCCGGAGCTGCCACCGGCCCGACGTCGCCGCCTCGTCGAGCAGTATGGCCTCCCCGAGTTCGATGCCGGCCAGCTCACGCTGGACGCCACGACGGCTGACCTCTTCGAGGCCACGGTGGCCGCAGGGGCGCCGGCCAAGCAGGCGGCGAACTGGATCATCGGGTTCCGTCCATCCCTCCCGGCCGAGGATCTGGCCGAGCTGATCCGCCTGGTGGTCGAGGGAACCATCAACCGGGAGCAGGGGCTGGAGGTGCTCCAGGAGGCGCAGGCCAGCGGCCGGTCGCCGGCGGCGCTGGTGCAGGAGCGGGGCCTGGCCCAGGTGAGTGACGAGGCCGCCCTGGCAGCGGTGATCGAGCAGGTGCTGGTCGAGAACCCGAAGGCGGTGGCGGACGTGCGGGCGGGCCGGCAGCAGGCGATCGGCGCCCTGCTGGGGCAGGTCCGGCGCGCCACCGGCGGTCGGGCCAACATGAAGCTCGCGACCGAGATGCTGAGGCGCCGGCTGGAGGCATGACGGCGGGCTGAGCAACGGTTCTCTGCTGGGGTGACGGCTACGTACCCCAGGCATGGCGATCAGGCTGATGGGGGGTGACACCGATCTAGACATCGCTGAAGGATTGGCTGCGGGGGACGTTGAGGCGCTAGCTCGCCTCTACGACCGGTACGGCGCGCTGGCCTTCTCCGTCGCTCTGCGCATCGTGGGCGACCCGGGGCGTGCCGAGGACGTGGTCCAGGACGCCTTCCTCAAGCTCTGGCACAGTGCCTCGCGGTTCGACTCCCATCGCGGCTCCTTGCGCACCTGGGTCATCACCTCGGTTCGCAACCGATCGATCGACTATCTCAGGGGCCGCAACGCCCATGAGCGTCAGGAGCGCGAGATCCCGCTGGAGACCGAGGCCGAGGGCTTCGGCGCCGACCCCTGGCTGGAGGTCGCTCAGTCGATCCAGCGGGACGTGATCCAGGAGGCGCTGGCCAGCCTACCGCCTGAGCAGCGCCAGGCCATCGAGCTTGCGTACTTTGGAGGCTACTCGCATCGAGAGATCGCCGAGATGATCCAGGTCCCGCTGAGCACGGTCAAGGGACGCATGCGACTGGCCTTGGAGAAGCTCCATTCGTATCTCCAGGGCAGAGGGTTCCTTGATGACGGCTGACCACGACAGCATGGAGGACGCGGTCGCCGCGTACGTCCTCGGTGCCTGTCCCGACGATGAGCGGGCGGTCATCCGGGCTCACCTCGATGACTGCGCGAGCTGTCGTGAGCTGGCCCGGCGGTTGCGAGAGGCGGTCGACGTCCTGGCCTTGAGCTGCCCCGGCCAGGTCCCCCCGGCCCGACTACGCCGGCGCATCTTGGACGCGGCCCGCTCCTCCCCGCCTTCCCTCATGCCTGTCGCCGACGGGCCGGGTCGGGAGGCCGAGGTGGCCCCCCGGCTGGCCGGTCGCCGAAGGCCCTTGTGGCGAGGTCGGCTCGCCCTGGCCGCGGCGGCGATGCTGCTGGTCGGGCTGGCGGGCACAGTGGCCTGGAACCTCCGTCTCCAGCAAGAGCTGGACCGTCGCCCTCCAACCTACGTCATGCAAGGGACCGGGCCGTTGGCCTCGGCCAGGGGCAGCGTGACCGACGTGGACGCGGGCCAGCTCACCCTGGTGAGCTTCAGCGCCATGCCACCCCCGCCCCCGGGCCATGTCTATGAGGTGTGGCTGGTCATGGAGTCAGGCAAGGTGGTACCCGCCGGGACCTTTCGCCCCGATGCCCGCGGCGATGCGCACCTGCTGCTCCAGCGTCCCCTCTCGGGGGTGCAGACCGTGTCCGTCACCCAGGAGGTGGCGCCGCGTGGCTCGTCGGCCCCGCGGGGCAAGCCGCTCATGGCCGCCCAGGTCGGGAGCTGAGGCCGACCGCCCTGGGACGACGGCGTTCCTGTGTAGTCTTTCTCGCATCGTCTCCCTGCCCGATCTTCATGTGCACAGCCAGTTCTCGTGGGACGCCCCTCGTGGGGACATGGAGGCCTCTTGCCGACGGGCGCTGGAGTTGGGCCTACCGGCTATTGCCTTCACCGAGCACGCCGACTTCGTAGGTGGTGGCTACTCCGACCACCGGCCTCTGGACGTGGCCGGCTACCTCGTCGCCCTCGACCGCTGCCGGCAGCGTTTCCCCTCCCTCCGGGTGTTGAGCGGGGTCGAGCTGGGGCAGCCCCATCGTTTCCCCTCGGAAGCCGCGGAGGTCCTGTCGACGGGGAGGCTGGACCGGGTGCTGGGGTCGGTGCACTGCGTGCCGTGGGCGGGAGGGCTGGTGGATGTGAGCGTGGAGGGATTGCTCACCCCTGAGCGGGCGCCGGATCTCCTCCGCTCCTACCTGGCCGAGATGCTGGCCTTGGTCGAGCGAGGTCAGGGCTTCGAGGTGCTGGCCCATCTCGACTATCCCAAGCGCTACTGGCCGCACGCCAAGGTCATGTACCGGGAGGAGGATTACGAGGAGGAGTTTCGGGCCGTCCTGCGGGCGGCCGCGGTCCGAGGCTTGGTGCTGGAGGTCAACACCACGCGCGGGATGGAGCCGGGCCGCGGGCTGTGCCCGGGTCCGACGGTGCTGCGCTGGTGGGTCGAAGAGGGCGGGCGAGCCCTCTCCTTCGGGAGCGACGCTCACGACCCCGAGCGGGTGGCGCTCGGGTTCGGGCTCGCGGCGCAGCTGGCTGAGGGCCTCGGCTTCAAGCCCAACGACGACCCGACGGGGTTCTGGCGACGATGACCGGTGGAGGCGAGCGGGCGGCGCCGGTGGTGCTGCGGCCTCAGCGTCCCGCGCACGGCGGCACGGTGGTGGCCCATCGAGACGGGCGTCCGGTCCTGGTCGCTTACGCCATGCCGGGCGAGCTGGTCGAGGCGGAGCCCAGCGGTCGCCGAGGAGGGGTGGAGCTGGCGAGGACGGTGCGCGTCATCGAGCCATCCCCTGACCGCGTGAGCGCGCCTTGCCCCCACTTCGGCGAGTGCGGGGGGTGTCAGTGGCAGCACGCGCGCTACCGTCGTCAGCTTGAGCTGAAGCAGCAGGTGGTGGAGGATGCGTGGCGTGGCGTTGGGCTCCGCCTCCCCGTGGACACGCCTGTGCTGGGCATGGAAGACCCCTGGCGTTACCGCATCCGGGGCGAGTTCGAGGCGAGGTATCGTGCCGGTCGGCTGGAACTTGGCTTCCACCGGATGCGCTCCCATGCCGTGCTGCCGGTGCACACCTGCCCGATCCACGATGAGCGGATCGAGCGTGCCCTGCCGGCGTTCCGGCAGGCGGCGGAGGAGCTCGGGCTGCACGACCTCCAGAGCCTTCGGCTCACGGTGGAGCCCACGGGCCGGGGGCTGCTGTGGTGCGCGCAGCGTCGTGGCTCATCCCCGGGCGTCGACCCCGCCCTCGGCGTTCGGGTGGCGGAGTTGCTCCCGGATCTGGTCCTGCTCGACGACTCCATGAGCCTGGAGATCTGGGGCCTCGTCTTCCGGGTGCGCAACGATACCTTCGTCCAGACCAACTACCGGCAGATGCTGGTGCTCTACCAGGTGGTCGTCGAGATGCTGCAGCCCAGGCCGACGGACTCGCTGCTCGACCTCTACGCCGGCATCGGCAGCATCGGTCTGCTGGTGGCCAATCAGGTCAAATCGGTCCTCGCCGTCGAGGAGAACCCGGCGGCGGTGCGGCTGTCCGTGCTCAACGCTCGAATCAATGGCGTGGGCAACTTCAGGGCCCTCCCGGGGCGTGCCGAGGAGGTGTTACGCCACCTCCGCACGGGCCGTCACCAGGCCGCCGTCCTCGACCCGCCGCGGGCCGGTTGCGACGCGGCGGTGATCGCCGAGCTCCTGCGCCTCGCCCCCGACCGCCTGGTATACGTCAGCTGCGAGCCGACGACGCAGGCTCGAGATGTCGCCCTCCTGGTGCAGGGGGGGTACCGCGTCCGTCGGGCGGCGATCGTGGACATGTTCCCCCACACCTACCACGTGGAATCGGTGGCGCTCCTGGAACGTGCGGCCTGAGCCGCCCTCACCTCGCCTTGTCTGCGAGATCGGGCGTCTGACCCCCGCCGCCCGTCCCCGGCCGACCGCGCCCCGGCCCGGGGGGAGCGGCCTCGGCAAGCAGCGTCTCGTCCAGCGACCGTTTCAGCCCTCGCAGGGCATCGACCGAGATCGGGGCCTCCTCGATCCAGCCGAAGACGGCATCGACCACGCTGTGCCAGCGAGCCACCTGGCGGTCCATGGCCGAACTCCAAAGGGAGCTCGACCAGGCTGCCCCGGAGAGCCAGCCCGCGATCACACAGCACAGCACGCCGCAGCCGAGGCTCATCCCGCGCAGCCATCCCATCGCCTGGATCGAGGTGAGCAGGAGCACCCCCAGGCTCAGGTTGGCGCCCACGAGGATCGGTAGGACGACGCGGTAGAAGGCGACCTTCCGCCTTCGGTAGCTGGCCAGCATGAGGTCCCCCGTGCAAGGGCCGCTCGGGCACGCCCCTCACCATCGGGCGGAGGCCGCCGCCCCTCCCAACTTCGAGCGATGCCAGCTTCCCCGTTCGGTTGGCGCGATGCCAATGGGACATCTGTCCCGAGTGTCCTGGACTCAAGGTGACAGGAGGTGGATGGCACCGGGTGGCTCGCCCGGATGGGCCCGGGACTTTCGCGCAGGGTTGTTGCGGGTGCCCATTGTGGGACGTTCCGTCCCCTCTTGAGAATGGGGACGGCTGAGAGGTGTCCAAATGGAGCATGACGCGTTGAACGGGAATGGCGCACATCGTGTTCGGCCGCTGCGGGTTCGGGTGGGCGTCATCGGCTGTGGGTACTGGGGGCCTCACCTGGTCCGAAACCTCCACGACATGGCGGAGGTGGAGCTGGTCGGGGTGGCTGAGCCACGGCCGGATCGACTCCACTACGTCAGACGCAGCTACCCGACCGTGCAGCTCTTCTCCGAGCATCGGGGGTTGCTGGAGAGCGAGGTCGATGCCATCGTCATCGCGACCCCGATCCGGACGCACTACACCCTGGCACGTGAGGCGCTGTCGGCGGGCAAGCACGTGCTCGTGGAGAAGCCGCTGGCGGCCAGCGTGTCCGAGGCCCAAGAGCTGCTCCAGCTGGCTCGCGAGCGCGACCTGGTCCTGATGGTGGGCCACACCTTCCTGTACAACCCGGCGGTGCGGGAGCTACGGCGCCTGGTCCAGGAGGGCGAGCTGGGACGCATCTACTACGGCGATGGGGCTCGGCTGAACCTCGGGATCTTTCAGCGCGACGTCAACGTGATCTGGGACCTGGCTCCGCACGACATCTCGATCTTGATGTACGTGCTGGAGCAGTCGCCGGTCGAGGTCAGCGCCCGCGGCAGCGCATGTGTGCAGCCCGACGTTCACGATGTCTGCTACTTGGAGGTCCTCTTCTCTGGAGGGACCAGCGCCCACATTCATGTCAGCTGGCTCGATCCCGACAAGGTGCGCAGGCTCACCCTGGTCGGGGATCGCCGCATGGCGGTCTACAACGATGTCTCACCGGTGGCCAAGCTCCGGGTCTACGACAGTGGGGTGGACCACCCGACGACCGACAACTACGGTGAGTTCGAGCTGGCCTATCGGCATGGGCAAATCGTGATCCCGTACATCCACTGGCGGGAGCCGCTACGGCAGGAGTGCGAGCACTTCGTTCACTGCGTCCGCACAGGGCAGCGGCCGCTGAGCGATGGGGAGCAAGGCCTGGCAGTGGTCGCCGTCTGCGAGGCGGCCGATCGCTCGCTTGCCAGCGGTGGGGTGCGGGTCCCGGTCGAGCCCCGGTCGATGCTGCCTCGGCCTACGGCCCACGATGGGGTGGGGACGGCGCCACCCAGCGCCTCCGCACGATGATGCGCCCGCCGTCGGGGCCGTTGCAGGTCGACCTGCGCTGCATCGGCCACCGGCTGCCTCGGCCGAGGCTGGGGTGAGGTACCTGGCTGGCGATGGGCGCGACCGTGGCTGGGGTGGGCTGACCTGAGGGGGGAAGGCCTCGCCGACGTTGAGATCTGGAGGGGGAGCGATGATGCGTGCACAGCCGGCCACGGTCGTGATCGGCGCCGGCCCCTATGGGCTCTCGGTGGCCGCCCATCTTCGTGCCCATCGGTTGCCGGTCTTGCTCTTCGGGCGCCCCATGGAGCTGTGGCGCCGGATGCCAGCTGGGATGTGCCTCAAGTCGAGCTGGTCGGCGTCGAGTCTGTCCGACCCTGCCCGTGCCTACAGCCTGGACCGGTACGTGGCCGTCACCGGAAGGAGGCGCCAGGATCCGATCCCGCTCGGCTTTTTCTGTGAGTACGCCCGCTGGTTCCAAGAGCGGGCTGTTCCGCCGGTGGACGAGGCCTGGGTCACCTGCCTCCGCCGGGCTCCGGACGGGTTTCACCTGGACCTTGCCGACGGGCGTACGGTGGAGGCTGGCCGGGTCGTGATCGCGGTCGGGATCAGTCGCTTCGCTTGGGTGCCGGCCTTTGCCAGCCAGCTCCCTCCGGGGATGGCGAGCCACACCTCGGAATGCGTCGATCTGGGTGCGCATCGCGATCGCGAGGTGGCGGTGGTCGGGGCAGGCCAGAGCGCGCTCGAATGGGCCGCGCTTCTGCACGAGGCCGGGGCCCGCGTGCAGCTCATCGTGCGTGGACAGGTGACCTGGGTCGATCGTCGCCTCTACCGGATGCACCCGCTGCTCCGGGACCTCCTCTACGCCCCCAGCGACGTGGGGCCCGCCGGCGTGAGCCGCCTGGTCGACCGACAGCTGCTGGTGCGGCGATTGCCGGCCCGCCTGCGACGCGCCTTGACCGTTCGCTCGGTGCGGCCCGCGGGGGCCACCTGGCTGCGGTCACGGGTGGAGGGGGTGATCGACGTCACCGAGGGGGTCGAGGTCCGGGCGGCCGAGCCCGCGGGGCGGAGGCTTC
Organism: Candidatus Dormiibacterota bacterium; assembly: GCA_035294145.1. GTDB lineage: Bacteria > Chloroflexota > Dormibacteria > Dormibacterales > Dormibacteraceae > CADDZO01. Next base: position 9,822 of record DATGLL010000270.1, read on the forward strand.
GGCTGAGCCTTAGCGATGGGAGCGCTCGCGAGGTCGACCATCTGGTGCTTGGCACCGGTTTCCGGCCCGACCTCGACCGCTTGGAGTTCCTCGCCCCCGACCTCAGGACGTCCATCGTCACCGATGGGCGGTTGCCCGTGCTCGATCGCTGGTTCGAGTCATCGGTGCCCGGCCTCCACTTCGTGGGGGCGCTGGCCGAGCGCAGCTTTGGCCCCCTCTGTCGCTTCGTCGCCGGCGCCGACACCGCCGCCTGGCAGGTGGCACGGAGGGCGCGGACGCGGTGAGCCGCTGCCCGGGTGCGGTGGTGCTGGCGAGCGACTTCCGAGCCTTGGCCGTGGTGCGCAGCCTCGGACGGCGCCACATCCCCTGCGCGATCGTTGACAACCTGCCCCGGTCGGCGTGGTTCTCCCGCTACGTGGTCGCGCGCGTGCGCTGGCGGGGGCCGATGGGCGCTCCCGGCTTCGAGGGATTCCTGGCGCGGCTGGGCCGAGAGCGCTTCCAGGGCTGGGTTCTGTTCCCCATGTCGGACGAAACGGTGACCTTGGTGGCGGAGGGGCGGGAGCGGTTCCAGCCCTGGTACCGCTTGACCACGCCTTCGCTCGACGTGGTCCGCCTCGCCCAGGACAAGCGTCGGCTCTACGCTCTGGCCGAGGAGCTGGGGGTGCCCGCTCCCCGGACCTGGTGCCCGGCCACGGCGGACGAGCTCACCGCGCTCGACCTCCCCTTCCCGGTCGCGATCAAGCCGGCCAACTCAGCGCTCCTCCAGGTGGTCGCGCGTAGGAAGGCGTTCGTGGCCTGGGACGTCGGGGAGCTCCTGGCCGCCTACCGGACCGCGGTGCGCCTGGTCGGGGGTGATGGCTTGCTTGTCCAGGAGCTCATCCCCGGCGATGGGGCTTGGCAGTTCTCGGTGGGCGCGTTCTGCCGCGACGGCGAGTGCCTCGTGACCCTGACCGCCCGCCGTCGTCGGCAGTTCCCGGTCGACTTTGGACTGGGTAGCTCCTTCGTGGAGTCGATGGAGGTGCCGGAGCTGGTCCCGCTCGCCCAGAGGCTGATCAGGAGGATGCGGCTCTCCGGCATGGTGGAGGTGGAGTTCAAGCGCGATCCTCGCGACGGGCAGTTCAAGGTCCTGGACGTCAACCCCCGCGCCTGGGGTTGGCATGGTCTCTGCCAGGACTGCGGCGTGGACCTGCCGTACCTGCAGTACCGAGAGGCCTGCGGTGAGCCCCTGCCCGCCTGCAAGGTGCGCTATGGCCCCCGCTGGCGGCGACTGCTCACAGATCTCCCGGCGGCCTTCGTGGAGGTGCGGAGGGGCGGGCTCTCGCCGCTCGCCTACGCCCGGTCCTTCCTGGGGCCGACCTCTCGCTCGGTGCTGGACCTGCGCGATCCGCTGCCTGCCGTGGGCGACGTGGCGGTGGCGATCGGACGCCTGGTGGGGATGGTCGGCCACAACCTCCGTGCTCGGCTGTTGGGCGTTGTCTCCCCCAAGGAGGCCGAGTCGCTCAAGCCGGGCGAGGCGGAGGGCGCCTGAGGATGAGGCCAGGCGATCGGGACGCTGGCCCACGGCTTTGGGCGAGCGTCCGCGACCATGACCGAGGCGCCCATGGGGGGCTCGCCGCGGCGCTTCCTAGGCTGGAAGGTGATGGTAGGAGGCATGGTCTCCGGACCTTCCGGCGGCAGGGTGAGGCCACGGGGCGCCGGGGCCCGACGCTGGCGGTTCCTGGGAGGATGGGGCGCGCTGCTGATCGTCCTCGTCGCCGGGCTGGGAGCGTGCTCACGGCCCGGATCGTCACCGCCGAGCGCCACCTCGCCCCTGCCGAGTGCCTGCCGGCCGGGGACGCCTCGAACCCTGGACCTTCCCTCGCTGGTGGGCCTGAACTACGGGACGCCGAGCACCGTGAACGGCGAGTGGGTGGGGACCGCCTGGCTGCAGCCTAAGGTGTGGCCCCTGGTCCGGCCCCGGCTGCAACAGGACCTGGACTTCATCGTCTCCCACCATCTGGGGCAGGTGCAGCGGATCTTCATCGGCCTCGACCAGCTGATGGTCTGGAACCGCTCGACCGGCTTCGTCGGCTTTGACCCGGTCGCCCTACACAACTTCCAAGAGGCGCTGGACATCTTCCAGGCCCATCACCTGAAGGTGATCGCGGTTATCTTCGACCAGGAGGTCCGCTCTAGCCCGGGCAACTTCCACTTTGAGGCCTTGGATGGCCATCACCCGGCCATGCGTGCCGGCTACCTTCGGGCCTTGGGTCAGTTCCTGCGGCGTTTCGGCTCAAGCCCGGTGGTGGCGGCCTGGGACCTGTTCAACGAGGCCTACAACAGCCTAGGCCAAGAGGGGGGGTTGCCCAGGCCGCCGGCGGAGGACCCGGTCAGTCCCAACTACCCGGACGCGGTCGTCCACGACTGGATCCGTGACCTCTACCGAACCGCGCGCTGTGCCGCGCCTCAAGCATGGTTCACGGTCTCCGACACCACGGATCTCTACTGGAAGAACCCCCCCGATACGACGCTCTACGCGGGGGCCGTCGATTTCTACGACATTCACGTCTACGCCACCCATCCCGCCCCCCCGGACTGGCCCCGCTACCTGCACAAGCCGTACCTCCTGGGCGAGGTGGGCGCCGATTACCCCACGGACTTCGAGAACCCGACCATCAACGCCCAGGTGGTGCAGTGGTGGGTGAGCCATGCCGCCGCCCTGGGGGTGAAGGCAGTGCTGGCCCACGACGCCTCCGGGGCCATCTACTCCCTTCGCACTGGGGCGCTCACCCCCACCGGTCGCGTGATCGCGGGGGTGGCGTGACCCAACCCGGGTCGGCCCTGGCCCCACGGATGGGATCGCTGCGGGCGCTGCGCCCGGAGGACCCGGAGTGGCTCGCCTTCGTGGCCGAGGCTCCGGGCGTCAATGCCTTCCACCATCCGGCCTGGCTGCGAGCGGTCACCCAGGCCTACGGCTACACGACGCTGGTCCTGGCCCTGGGGGACGCAGGAGGAAGGGTCGTCGCCGGCGTGCCCTTGGCGCAGGTCCGACGCCCCTCGGGCCGGGTGATGGTGTCGCTGCCTTTCTCCGACCATTGCCCCCCGCTGGCGCGTGACGAGCTGGCCCTACGTCAGCTCGCCCGAGGGGTGAGGGCGTGGGCGTCCCGGGCGGGGATCGCGATCGAGCTCAGGGGAGGGCTCCCCGAGGAGGAGGGCTGGACCTCGTACCCCGCTGGGGTGCTCCACCTGTTGCGGCTGGAGCCAGGCCCGGCTGCGCTCTGGGGACAGCTCAAGGAGACGTTCCGCCGACAGATCCGCCAGGCCCGTCGGGCCGGGCTCCGCGTCCGCTTCAGCCGCGAGGCCCAAGACCTGGACGCGTTCTACCGGCTCCAGGTCGCGACCCGACGGCGGCAGGGGGTGCCGGTCCAGCCACGTCGGTTCCTGGCCTCGGTCTGGCGGGAGTGCGTGCTGGAGGGGCCAGGCTGGGCGGCGATCGTGGAGACCCCACAGGGCCTCCCCGTCGCCGCCTCGTTGCTCCTGGCCTGGAACGGCTGCGTGATTGAGAAGTTCCAGGCCTCGGACGCCGGCTACTGGTCGCTCAAGCCCAACCAGCTCCTGATCTGGTCGACCATCGAGTGGAGTTGTGAGCAGGGGTACCGTCTCTTCGACTTCGGGCGCACGGACCCCGATCACCAAAGCCTGCAACGGTTCAAGGCCGCGTGGGGAGCCGAGCCGGCTCCCCTGCGCTACTCCTCGCTCGGGCGCGCGGGTGTTCGGGCGAGCGCCGATGGTCGCCTGGGCGGCCTGTTGCGGACGGTGATCCGACGCTCGCCGACGCTGGTCTGTCGGGCGCTGGGAGAGCTCCTGTACCGGTATGCGGTCTGACCCCGGGAGCCGCGGGCCCAAGGTAGCGAGGCACGAAGGAGGTGGCGGCGATGGGCGATGAAGAGGGGACCCCGCCGGGCGTCGATCTCTACCGTGGCAACCACCCGGCGCGATTCTGGCGGCTGCGGTTGGATCCGCCGCCTCCGGCAGCGCTCTGGGAGGCGGCGGCCCACGAGGCCGCGACCGAGCTGCCCCCAGCTGCCCGGCGGCACGACCTCGATCACCTGTTGTGGGCGACGCTCGGTGAGGGGCAGTTCGGGGTCGACCACTGGCGCCTCTCCCAGCCACGGCGGCTCTACTACCTGCTCAAGCCGCTGCTTGCCCGCAGGCTACGGGTGCGGTTGCGGCGGCTGCACGCAGCCCGAGCCCGGCGACGCTTCCCTCTCGGCTGGCCGGTCGAGGACCGCTATCGACGCTTCCTGTGGGCGGTGGCGGGGAGCCTGATGGCCCAGCTCGGCATGGCCGAGCTGCCCTTCTTCTTCTTCTGGCCGGGCGGGGCCAGGTTCGCGTTGGTCCTCACCCACGACGTGGAGGACGAGGCTGGCCAGCGTTTCGCCGGGCGGGTGGCGGATCTGGAGGAAGGCCTGGGGTTTCGCTCCTCGTTCAACTTCGTGAGCGAGCGCTACCGACTGGACAGGGGGTTGATCGGCGACCTCCGACGGCGGGGGTTCGAGGTCGGGGTGCACGGGCTGCGGCACGATGGGCACGAGTACGACTCCTGGGCCGTGTTCGCAGCCGGTGCCCAGCGTGTCAACCTGGCCCTGGCCGCGCTCGAGGCGGCTGGCTACCGGGCGCCGATGACGCACCGAAACCCGCTCTGGATGCAAGCCCTCGCGATCGAGTACGACACCTCCTTCTTCGACAGCGACCCCTTCGAGCCCCTCCCCGGCGGCACCATGAGCCTGTGGCCGTTCGAGGTCGGGCACTTCCTGGAGCTGCCGTACACGCTTCCTCAGGACTCCACCCTCGTCGGCCTCCTGGGCGAGGAGACCCCTCGCCTGTGGGTGGAGAAGGTGAGGTACGTGAGCCGTCACCACGGGCTGGCGCTCCTCAACTCGCATCCCGACTACCTCCGCGAGCGCCGGCACTGGTCGGTGTACGAGGCGTTCTTGCGCGAGATGCGCGCGTGCGGCGGCTACTGGCACGACCTTCCTCGGGAGGTGGCACGATGGTGGCGTCAACGGGCCCAGGCCGAGCGAGCAGCCGAGGTCCCCGGGGGGACGGAGGCTCGACTCCGCCTTCAGGTGGAGGGGACGGTCGAGGTGATGCTGTCAGCTGAGGATGGGCACCGGGCATCGCCTCCCGGCGGCGACGGGCCCTGGCCGGGGGAGGTCACCGGCCCGAGCGGCATCGCGGCCGGGCGGGTCCCGCCCCGTTGACGAGCGAGCGCTCCACCCGGAGCGCGATGTCCCAGGCCATGTCCTACCTCCTACCCAGCCAGACGCCCGGGTGTCCTATTCGCCGAGCCTGTCGAGCATGACCACACTATGTCCAGTGAAGCTCCAGGGCAGGCGTGTCCTGGTCACCGGTGGGGCAGGGTTCATCGGCAGCCACGTGGTCGAGCTGCTCGCCTGCGCCAACCGGGTGACCGTGCTCGACGATTTCTCGGTGGGGCGGGTGGAGAACCTGGCCGCGGCGGCCCCGCGGGTCCGGATCGTCCGCGGGGACGTCACCGACCGTGACCTCGTGACCGAACTCGTCCGGGAGGCCGAGGTCGTCGTCCACATGGCCGTGGTCTGCCTGCGCGAGTCGATCGGCGACCCCCTGCGGACGTTCCTGGTCAACGACCTGGGCACCCTCAACGTGCTGCTGGCGGCCCGGGGCTCGACGCACCTGGAGCGGCTGGTCTACGTGTCCTCCTCGGAGGTGTACGGCAGCGCCCGGCGATCGCCCATGGACGAGGAGCATCCGCTGTGCCCCATGACGCCGTACGCCGCGAGCAAGCTCGCCGGCGAGGTGCACGCGCTC
>DATGLL010000271.1:0-22448 GCA_035294145.1 Candidatus Dormiibacterota bacterium
GGCGTTGCTCCCCGTGCTCGCCACCCAACGGCTCACCACCCGCGAGCCCGATGACCACATGCTCGAGGTGGCGATCGCTGCCTTGAACGCGGCCCGAGAGGGGGAGGCGGAGGCCGCGAGATGATCGACCGGCTGGAGTCGCTGGTGAGGCGTTACCACGAGCTCCAGGAGGAGATGGCCAAGCCCGAGGTGATCTCCGACCCCGGGCGGCTGGCGGCCCTGGGTCGTGAGCTCCGCGAGCTGGAGGAGCTGGTCCGTGTCCGCGACGACTACCACCAGGCCCGACGCGAGCTGGAGGAGGCCCGAGACCTCCTCCGCCAAGAGCGCGACCCTGAGATGCAGGAGTTCTTACGGGGCGAGCAGCACGCCGCTGAGCAACGGATCCAGGCGCTCGAGGAGCGGCTCAAGGCCCTGCTCATCCCCCGTGACCCGAACGACGCTCGAGATGTGATCGTGGAGATCCAGGCCGCGGAGGGTGGCCAGGAGGCGGCCCTGTTCGCCGCCGACCTCTTTCGGATGTACTCCCGCTGGGCCGATGCCAAGGGCTGGAGGATCGAGGTGGTCGACCTCCAGGAGACCGGGATCGGGGGCTTCGACCGGGTGGAGTTCGAGGTCCATGGCCAGGGGGCCTACTCCCAGTTCAAGTTCGAGGGCGGCGTCCATCGGGTGCAGCGGGTGCCGGAGACGGAGAGCCAAGGGCGTATCCACACCTCGGCGGCGACGGTGGCGGTGTTGCCGGAGCCGGATGAGGTCGAGGTGGAGCTCCCCGAGAAGGATCTCAAGATCGAGACCTCGACCTCCACCGGGCCCGGGGGGCAGAGCGTGAACACGACCTACTCGGCGGTCCGGGTCACCCACCTGCCCACGGGGATGGTGGTCTCCATCCAGGACGAGAAGTCCCAGCTCAAGAACAAGGAGAAGGCGCTCCGCATCCTGCGAGCCCGTCTCTACGAGCGGCGGCTGGCGGAGCAGCACGCCGAGCTGGATCAGCTGCGCCGGTCCATGGTGCGGAGCGGCAACCGGTCGGAGAAGATCCGCACCTACAACTTCAAGGAGAACCGGGTCACCGACCATCGCATCAACCTGACCCTGTACAAGCTCGACCGCATCCTCTCCGGGGAGCTGGACGAGCTGATCGCCCACCTGGCGGCGGCGGAGCGGGAGACGAGGAGTGCGGCCTTGGGCAGCTGAGCCAGCCGACCGCGGGGGCGCGGGGGAGCGTCGGCCGTCTCCCCCCCGTGTCCGGGGCGTCCTCCCTGGCCGCCCTGGGGGAGGCGTGGCTCGCGGCCCGCGGTTGACCTTGCTCGAGGTCCTCCGACGTGCGACCGACCACCTGGCCGCCCACGGCTCCTCCTCGCCCAGGCTGGATGCCGAGGTGTTGCTCGCCCACGCCCTCAAGCTGAGGCGCCTGGACCTCTACCTCCAGCACGATCGACCGCTCACCGAGGCCGAGCTGGCTCCGTGCCGCGAGCTGGTCGCGCAGCGGGCCAGGGGGGTGCCGGTCGCCTACCTGGTCGGCCGCAAGGAGTTCATGAAGCTGGACTTCGAGGTCACCCCGGCCGTTCTGGTGCCCAACCCCGATACCGAGGTGCTGGTCGAGCGCGCGGTCTCCTGGGCTCGGGAGCGGGGGCGCCAGCTGCGGGTGGCCGACGTGGGGACCGGGAGCGGCTGCATCGCGATCGCGGTGGCGCACTACGTGCCGACGGTGACGGTGTGGGCGACCGACAACGACCCGGCGGCGCTCGAGGTGGCGGCGCGGAACGTCCGCGCCCATGGCCTCGAGGATCGCGTGCACCTGGCGTGCGGGGACCTGCTGGACCCCCTGCCCACGGACCTGGACCTGGTCTGCGCCAACCTCCCTTACGTGGCCGAGGGGGCCGTGCTCCCGGCCGAGGTGATGGCGCAGCCTGCCCGGGCGCTGTTCGCCGGCGAGGGCGGGGTGGCCCTGATCAACCGTCTCCTGGCCGAGGCCCCGGCCAAGCTGGCCGCCGCCGGGACGGTGCTGGTCGAGATCGACCCCTCGCTCCAGCCCCGCCTCCACCTTGCCCCCTACGCTGGCCACCGCTTCCACCACGACCTCTCAGGTCGCACCAGGGTGCTGGAGGCATGGATCGTCTGAGCCCCGACCCGGCTGGCCTGGCCCGAGCGGCGCGGCTGCTGCGGGAGGGCGAGGTCATCGCCTTCCCCACCGACACCGTCTACGGCCTGGCCGCCCTCGCTCGTGACGCCCGGGCCTGTGAGCGCATCTTCGAGATCAAGGGCCGAGAACGATCCCGACAGCTGATCGCGATGGTGGCCGACCCCAAGGCCCTCGACCCGCTCGTGACGGTGACGGGCCGGGCCCGGTGGTTCATGGACCGCTGGTGGCCGGGCCCCCTGACCCTGGTCCTGCCCACCCGCTCCGGCCGCCCTCCGACGCTTGGGGTGCGCATCCCCGACCACCCCGTGGCCCTGGCGCTCCTTCGAGCCGTGGGGGAGCCGCTCGCCACCACCAGCTGCAACCGCTCGGGGGCGCCGCCGGCCCTGACCGCCGAGGAGGCATCTCGCCTGGAGGGGCTGGCCGCGGTGTTGGATGGAGGGCGGGCGCCAGGTGGGCAGGCCTCGACCGTGCTCTCGCTCGTGGGGCCGGAGGCCGAGGTGCTGCGTCAGGGGCCGATCGGCGAGCGGGAGGCGTTGCTCCACGATGCCTCCTGGGCCTTTCGCTCCTTCGCGGAGCGGGAAGCGGACGGCACCTCGCCGCTCTACGCGGCGATCGGGGCGGCCGTGGCCGAGCGCCCGGAGGTGTTGGCGCTGCTGCTCGAGGCGCAGCCCGGCCAACGCCGGCCGGAGCTGCTCCTGGCCGCCGTCCACCGCCTGCTGCAGGGCGGGCATCGCCATCCCCTGGCGGTGTACTACCCGAGCCTGGGAGGACTCGACCCCGCCGGGCCGAGGGCGGCGGAGCTGTTCTGTGAGTTCGCGCTCGCCCACCGGGCTCAGGTGCGCGAGCTGATGCGGGCCCGGTCCGTGCGGCCCGACGGGGTCTGCCACTGCCCCGGGCTGGTCCTGGGCCTGACCCGGCTGGCCCCACCGCTCGCCCTCATCGAGGTAGGGGCGGGGGCGGGGTTCCGCCTCAACCTGGATCGGTACGCCTACGACTACGGCTCCGACCGTCGGCTGGGCCCTGGTGAGGCCGACCTGGTCCTCCGCTGCCAGCTGCGGGGAGAGCGACCGCCGGAGCTGCCCCAACGCATCCCCGAGATCGTCTGGCGGCTGGGCATCGACCCCTCCCCTCTGGACCCCAGGGACCCGGAGACGGCGCGTTGGCTCCGAGCCCTGGTCTGGCCGGAGCTGGCCGAGCGCCGCCGCTGGCTCGAGGCGGCCCTGCGGATCGGGCGTCGTTGCTCGTCCCAGGTACGATCCGGTGACGCCCTGGAGGTGCTCCCGGCCTTGGTCGGCGAGATGCCACAGGGGGCGACTCGGGTGGTGCTGCACGCCGACGCGCCGCTCGACCGGGCGGGCCGGGCGCGGCTGCGCGAGCTCTGCCGCGAGCTTCAGCTCCACGAGCTGGCCCTGGAGCCCGCGTCGGCCGAGGGCTCGGCCTACGACCTGCTGCTGGACGGGGAGCGGCTCGCCAGGGTCGACCGGCATGGCGCCTGGGTCGAATGGGGTTCCCGCCCCGCCTCTCCGGGAGGGGAGGCAAGGTCACCGGGGAGGCCCGATGGCGGCGAGGGGTAGCATTCCCCTATGGCCCGCGAAACCGTGGCGACGTTGACGTTCCGTGCCCTGGACGAGGCCGACCCCGCGGTGGCCGAGCTGATCCGCAGGGAGTACCGACGTCAGAGCGACACCCTGGAGCTGATCCCGTCCGAGAACCTTGCTAGCCCCGCCATCCTGGAAGCGCTGGGCACCCTGCTCACCAACAAGTACGCCGAGGGCTACCCGGGCCGTCGCTACTACGGTGGCTGCCAGGTGATGGACGAGATCGAGTCCCTGGCCCAAGAGCGGGCGCGTCGCCTCTTCGGGGCCCAGTACGTCAACGTCCAGCCCCACTCGGGCAGCCAGGCCAACGCGGCCGTCTACATGGCGGTGTGCCGGCCAGGGGATCGGGTGATGGGGATGGACCTCAGCGCCGGTGGGCACCTGACCCACGGTAGCCCGGCCAACTTCAGCGGCAAGCTCTACGAGATCCACCCCTACTCCGTGGACCCCGAGACGGAGATGATCGACTACGAGGCGGTGCGGCGGCAGGCCGAGCAGGTCCGCCCCCGCCTGCTGATGGTGGGGTACTCGGCCTATCCTCGCGCGATCGACTTCGCCCGGATGCGGGAGATCGCCGACTCGGTGGGGGCGGTGATGGTGACCGACATGGCCCACTTCGCCGGCCTGGTCGCGGGGGGGGCCTACCCCTCGCCGATCCCCGACTCCCACATCGTGACCAGCACCACCCAGAAGACGCTGCGGGGCGCGTGGGGGGGCCTGATCCTGGCCGCCGACCTGGAGTGGCAGAAGGCCCTGGACTCGGCGGTCTTCCCCGGCACGCAGGGGGGGCCGCTGATGCATGCCATCGCCGCCAAGGCGGTGTGCTTCGGAGAGGCCTTGAAGCCGGAATTCCGGGACTACGTGCGGCGGGTGGTGGACAACGCCCAGGCGATGGCCGCCAGGCTGAAGGAGCGCGGGCTACGGCTCGTGAGCGGTGGCACGGACAACCACCTCATGCTGATCGACCTGCGCCCCTTGGGGCTCAGGGGCCGTCCGGTCCAGGAGGCGGCCGACCAGGTGGGGATCACGCTCAACCGCAACGCGGTCCCCTACGACGAGGCGCCTCCGTACAACCCCAGCGGCATCCGCCTCGGCAGCCCGAGCGTGACCACCCGGGGGATGGGGCCGGCCGAGATGCGGGAGATCGCCGACTGCGTGGCCGACCTGCTCGAGGCGCTCGTGGAGCAGCGAGGCGCCGCCGCGCTGGAGGAGATCCGCGAACGTACGCTAGATCTCACCCGGCGCTTCCCGCTACCCTACACCTTCGTCTGAGTAGAGCCGCCGGTCGCCATCGACCGGGATATCGACGTCCGTTGTCGAGTACGAGAAGTGCCAGCGCTTTTCACCCTCTACAATCCCGCCGCCAGCGGCGACGACTTCTTCAGCGAGCGCTTCCTCCACGAGGTGGAGCACAACGTCGCCCCTGCGGTCTGGCCGACCTTGGTCGCCTTCGCGGTGGTGGCGGCGGTGACCCCGCTGCTGATCCTGGTGGCTCGGCGGTTGGGGTTCCTCTCCCATCCTCGCCCCCGTGACATCCACACCCGCCCCATCCCCTACCTGGGCGGGGTGGGGATGTTCTTGGGCTTCGCCGTTGCCTGCCTGATCTTCCTCCGCAACGCCCCGAGCGTCCCAGGCCTGCTCGTCCTGAGCGGGCTGACCACCGGGGTGCTGCTGGTCGACGACCGGCTCGGGATGCCAGCGCCGGCGAAGCTGGGGGTCCAGGTGGCGATCGCGGTGCTCGCGGTCCTGGGCTTCGGGTTCGGCATCCACTTCATCTTCCTGCCCCCCTTGCACGTTCGCGACCTAGGCCTGTTCGTGTTGCCGGTGACGGTGGTGTGGATCGTGGGGATGCAGAACACGATCAACCTTCTGGATGGCCTGGATGGCCTTGCCGCCAGCGTGGTCGGGGTCACCGCCTTGGTGTTGCTGATCGCCTCCACCAACCGCCCTGACCAGGCCCACGTGGTGGCCCTCTCGGGGGCGCTGGCCGGGGTCTGCGCTGGGTTCCTGCTCTTCAACTTCCATCCCGCTCGCATCTTCATGGGGGACTCGGGCGCGCACTTCCTGGGCTTGATGGTGGCGCTGCTGGCCGTGATCGGGGTGGCCAAGATCGCGGTCGCCGCTGCCCTCCTGGTCCCGGTGCTGGCCCTGGCGCTCCCGATCGCCGACACCGTGCTCGCGATCGTGCGCCGGCGGCGCAGCGGCCAGTCGATCGCGCACGCCGACACCAGGCACCTGCACCATCGGCTCTTGGAGCTGGGGCTCACCCAGCGCGAGATCTGTCTGCTCTTCGCCTGCTCCACGGGCATCCTGGGCGCCATGGGGCTGACGGTCTTCGGTCACCGCCGCATCCTGGCGGTGGCGATCGTCCTCCTGATCGTGGTCCTCTCCACGGTGCTCGGCGAGCGGCTCCGGGGCTCACGCCGCCGGGTTCCGGTCCCCTTCTACTGGGTGGTGCGCCTGCTGCTGGAAGATCGGGGTCTTCGGTAGACTTCCCTGGGAAATGTCGCCCGCTGGGGAGCGAGGGACCGCGGGCCAGGGGCCGTCAGGGGTGGAGCTCCTGGGCCTGGGGGTGCTCCTGGCGGTGGCGGTCGTCCTCCCGCTGGTGTTCGGTCTTGCCCTCGACGCAGCTCTGCACCGCGGGCCCCTCTTCTTCTTCGTCGGGTTGATGGTTGGCGTCATCGCGGCCTCCGCGGTCGTGTATTCGAGGTTCAGACGGTACTTGTGAGCACGACGAGGACATCTGTGGGCGGCACGGTGGTCATCTGTGCCGCAGGCGCGCTGGTGGTGGGGGTGACCGGGACCCTGCTCGGTCACTGGCAGGAGGGGTTGGCCGTGGCCCTGGGCTTGCTGCTCGGCTCGGTGAACGGCCTGCTGGCGTTCCGGGCCCTGGGCGCCGGCGCCGGCTTCGTCACCACCAGCCTGGGGCGCTTGGCGCTGCTGAGCGCGGCCGGCATCGGGGCCGCTGCCCTGATCGACCTCCGCCTGGCCCCGCTCGTGCTGGTCGGGATCGCGGTCGCCCAGCTGGCGCTGGCCGTGGCCGCGGCGGTGGCGATGGTTCGGGTCTGATGGTCCTGGCCGCCGCCCCCGGCACCCATCCGCTGACGCCGGTTTGCGGCGATCAGCACCTCTCCCTGCTCGTCCTCAACTTCTACTACTGCGCCTTCACGCTGGACTCGCTCGTGTCCAGCCTGATCGCCGGCATCATCACCGTCGTCATCGGGCTCGCGATCGCGGCCCGGGTCCGTTCGGACGTGCCCGGCAAGCTGCAGATGCTGCTGGAGTTCTTCCTCGGCTACGCCCGTGGGTTGATCCGGGAGTCGGTGGCCGAGGACGCCGGCTTCATCCTCCCGCTCGCCGCCACGCTCGGGATGTACATCGCGATCGCCAACTGGATCGATTTCTTCCCGCTCGGCTTCTCCCCCTGGATCGAGCCGGCCAACTCCGACCTGAACCAGACCCTGGCCATGGCCGTCCTGGTCTTCCTGCTGGTGCAGGGGTATTCGATCAAGGTCCTCGGCTTGCGGGGCTACCTTCGCCGTTTCACCAAGCCCTTCGAGCTGAACTGGGCGGTACGAGTGGCCTTCATCCCCCTCAACATCATCGAGGAGATCGTGAAGCCGGTCACCCTCTCGCTCCGGCTCTTCGGCAACCTCTTCGCCGGGCTCTTGATGGTCTACTTGCTGACCCTCTTGCCGTTCTTCGTGGCCTGGTTCCCGGTTGCGGCCTGGAAGTTCTTCGATGTCTTCTTCGTGGGCACGATCCAGGCCTTCATCTTCATGCTGCTGACGATCATCTACTTCGGGATGGCGCGCGAAGGGCTGGAGGAGGAGCTCCACGCCCATGCCGCCAGCGCTGGCCATGACATGGAGGACGCGGCCACGGCCGCGATCACACAGTGATTCAGGGAGGACTCTGAATGAACCACGCAATCGCCATCGCCGGGGCGCTCATCGGAGCCGGGCTCGCCCTGGGAGGAGGTGCGATCGGCGCGGCCATCGGTGACGGCTTGGCCGGCAACGCCACCATCCAGGGCGTGTCGCGCCAGCCCGAGGCCCAGGGTCGGCTCCAGGTGATCATGTTCTTGATCATCGGTTTGGTGGAGGCGATGTACTTCATCAACCTGGCGCTGGGGTTCTACTTCGTCACCAGCGTCGCCCAGGGGGTTCACTGAGAGGTTGGCCACACCGTTGTACCTGGCGGAGGCCGGGCTCCTCGATCTCAGCCTCTCCTTCGTGGCCGAGCTCATCGCCTTCGTGGTGATGATCGCCATCCTGGCGAAATGGGCCTACGGGCCGGTCATGCGGGCGGCGGAGGCGCGGCAGCGCCGGATCGCCGAGCAGCTGGCGGCCGCTGAGCAGGCCCGGCGGGAGGCCGAGGAGCGACTCAAGGAGGCGGAGGCCAGGATCCAGGAGGCACGGGGCCAGGCGGCTCAGATCATCGAGGGTGCCAGCCGCTCGGGCGAGCAGCTTCGGGCCGAGCTGCGCGCCCGAGCCGACGAGGAGGCCCGGCGGATGACCGAGAGCGCCCGGCGGGAGATCGAGGCCGAGCGCCAGCGGGCGATCGACTCGGTGCGCGGGGAGATCGCGGACCTGGTGGTGGCGGCGACCGAGAAGGTCGTCGGCGAGACCCTGGACGAGCAGCGCCATCGGCGCCTGATCGAGCGGGCGATCGCTGAGGTCGGCAAGGTAGAGGCGAATGGCCGGAGCCGCGGCTAGGCGATACGCCCGGGCCATCTTCGACCTGGCCCGCGAGGAGGGCCAGGTCGATGCCTGGGTCGAGCGGCTGCAGACCGTGCACGACGCGCTCTCGACGCCCGAGGTGCGCCAGGTCCTGACCAGTCCGACCATCGCTGCCAGGCGGCGCCAGGAGTTCGCCGCCTCCCTGCTCGACGAGGCCGCGGTGGGTCGGGAGGGTGTCAACCTGGCTCGCCTCTTGGTCGAGTCCAACCGTCTGTCGGCCCTGGACGGCATCGTCGAGGAGTACCGCCGTCTGGCCGACGAGGCGGCCGGCCGCGTCCGAGTGACGGCCACCACCGCCATCCCCCTGAGCGCGGGGGAGGTGGAGCGTTTGGTCGATGAGCTCTCCCGCCGTTTGGGCAGGGAGGTGCGGCTGGAGGTCCGAGTGGAGCCGGCGATCCTGGGAGGGATCGTGCTCCAGATCGGCGACCGGGTGATCGACGCCAGCGTGGCCGCCAGGTTGCAGCAGCTTCGGCATCGCCTGAGCGGTGTGTGACTGATAGCGAGGAAACGAGAGCGTTGGCAATCAGCTCCAAAGAGATCAGCGAGGTCATCAAGCAGCGCCTGAAGGACTTCGACGCTGAGATGGTGACGGCGAGCGTCGGCCGCGTGATCAGCGTGGGCGACGGCATCGCGCAGATCTACGGCCTGACGGACGCCATGGCGGGTGAGCTCCTGGAGTTCCCGGGCGACGTCTATGGGTTGGCCCTGAACCTGGAGGAGGACCAGGTCCGTGCCGTCATCATGGGGCCCTACGAGCACATCCAGGAGGGCGACGAGGTCCGGACCACGGGCCGGATCGTCGAGGTGCCGGTGGGGCCGGAGCTGCTCGGCCGGACCGTCAACGCCCTGGGCCAGCCGATCGACGGCAAGGGGCCGATCAACGCTACCAGGACCAGCCCGGTGGAGAAGATCGCCCCCGGGGTCATCACCCGCCAGAGCGTGAACCAACCGGTGCAGACCGGCATCATGGCCATCGACGCCATGATCCCGATCGGTCGTGGGCAACGCGAGCTGATCATCGGGGATCGCCAGACCGGGAAGACGGCCATCCTGCTGGATACGATCATCAACCAGCGGGGCAAGGACCTCTACTGCATCTACGTCGCCATCGGTCAGAACGCCGCCAACATCGCCCGGGTGCGGGCCGTGCTGGAGGAGCACGGGGCGATGGAGTACACGACCATCGTCGCCGCCACTGCTTCGGAGCCGGCGGCGCTGAACTACCTCGCCCCCTACGCCGGCTGCGCCATGGGCGAGTACTTCCGCGACCACGGGATGGACGCCCTGGTGTGCTACGACGACCTGACCAAGCACGCCTGGGCCTACCGGGAGCTCTCGCTGACCCTGCGTCGCCCGCCCGGCCGGGAGGCGTATCCGGGGGATGTCTTCTACCTGCACTCGCGGCTCCTGGAGCGGGCCGCGAAGCTGAACTCGGAGCATGGGGGCGGCTCGCTGACCGCGTTGCCCGTGATCGAGACCCAGGCGAACGACGTCTCCGCCTACATCCCGACCAACGTGATCTCGATCACCGACGGCCAGATCTACCTGGAGTCGGACCTCTTCAACGCTGGGCAGCGCCCGGCCATCTCGGTCGGGCTGTCCGTGTCCCGGGTGGGGGGCGACGCCCAGATCACCCCGATGAAGCGGACCGCCGGCCAGATGAAGCTGGAGCTGGCGCAGTACCGGGAGCTGGCCGCCTTCTCCCAGTTCGCCGCCGACCTGGACCCGGCGACCCGGCGCCAGCTGGAGCGCGGCCAGCGCCTGACCGAGCTCCTGAAGCAGGATCAGTTCCAGCCCGTGCACGTCGGGGTCCAGGTGTGCACGATCTACGCCGGCACTCGAGGCTACCTGGACCGCGTCGCCCCCGAGGCGATCAAGGGCTGGAAGGACGCCTTCGGGCGCTTCCTGACCGCGGAGCGCAAGGCGCTGATCGAGAGCATCGAGACCGACAAGCAGTGGAACGCCGAGGTCGAGGGCCAGGTGCGGGAGGCGATCGAGGCCTTCAACCGCCAGTACGGGGTGGAGACGTAGCCGTTGCCTTCGCTGCGCGACGTCCGGCGTCGGATCCGGAGCGTCCAGAACACCCAGAAGATCACCAAGGCCATGCAGGTGGTCTCGGCCACCAAGATGCGGCGTGCCCAGCAGGCGGTGCAGGCGACCCGGCCCTACGCCGAGAAGATGGTCGAGGTCCTGCAGACCACCTCGCAGCTCGCCCGCGAGTACCGGCACCCCTACCTGGAGCGGCGGGAGGGCGACCGTGCCCTGATCATCGTGATCACGACCGACAAGGGGTTGTGCGGGGCCCTCAACGCCAACCTGCTGCGGGCGGTGAACCGCTATGCCATGGAGCGGCATCGGGGCCACGTCCGCTACGTCACCATCGGCCGCAAGGGCCGGGACCTGCTCGTCCGCCTTGGCCGGGAGATCGTGGCCGAGGTCAGCAACCTGCGTGACCGCCCCGGCGTCGGCGTCGTCCTGCCCGCCATCCGGGCGGCTTTGGACGAGTACGACGAGGGGAGGGTGGACGTCATCCTCCTCGCCTACACCCGCTGGGTCAGCACCCTTCGCCAGGAGCCCCTGATCCGTCCGCTGGTCCCGATCGAGATCCCCGCCGGCGAGGGACGGCAGGCCGGTGGCGACTACCTGTACGAGCCGGAGCCGGAGGCGGTGTTGGACGAGCTGCTCCCACGCTACGTGGAGGCGCAGGTCTACCAGGCGGTGCTGGAGAACCAGGCCAGCGAGCACTCGGCCCGCATGATCGCCATGCAGAACGCCACCAACGCGGCCGGCGACATGATCCGGTCGCTGACCCTGACGGCCAACAAGGTCCGGCAGGCCACCATCACCACGGAGCTGATGGAGATCGTGAGCGGGGCGGAGGCCCTGCGGGGCTCCGCAGGCTGAGCAAGCAGGAGTCGTAGATGGCGGACGTGTTGGAGAAGGACACGAGAGGAGCGACGGCCGGTGCCGTCGGGCGGATCAGCCAGGTGATCGGCGCCGTGGTCGACGTGGAGTTCCCGCCCGGGGCCCTGCCCAGCGTGTACGACGCCCTCGAGGTCACCACCCGCGAGGGGCGAAAGGTCATCCTCGAGGTCCAGTTGGAGCTGGGGGACAACGCCGTGCGTTGCGTGGCCATGGACTCCACGGACGGCTTTCGACGTGGCGATCCGGTGCGGGCGACCGGTGGCCCGATCCAGGTCCCGGTGGGCGTGGAGACACTGGGTCGGATGTTCAACGTGGTCGGCGAGGCGATCGACGAGGAGCCCACGCCGGAGGGCATCGAGCGCTGGCCCATCCACCGCCCGGCCCCCTCCATCGAGGAGCAGCGGGTGGAGGTCGAGATCTTGGAGACCGGGATCAAGGTCATCGACCTGATCTGTACCTTCGTCAAGGGCTCCAAGATCGGCCTCTTCGGCGGGGCCGGCGTCGGCAAGACGGTCCTCGTCCAGGAGCTGATCCGGAACATCGCCCATGAGCACCAGGGGCGCTCCGTCTTCGCCGGCGTGGGTGAGCGGACCCGCGAGGGCAACGACATGTATCGGGAGATGCAGGACGCGGGCGTGCTCGACAAGACCACGCTCGTCTTCGGTCAGATGAACGAGCCTCCCGGCGCTCGAGCTCGGGTCGCCCTGACCGGCCTGACCATGGCCGAGTACTTCCGCGACACCGAGGGCGCGGACGTGCTCATGTTCATCGACAACATCTTCCGGTACATGCTGGCCGGCTCGGAGGTCTCAGCCTTGCTGGGCCGGATGCCGTCGAACGTGGGGTACCAGCCCACGCTGGCGACCGAGATGGGGGCGCTCCAGGAGCGGATCACGTCGACCCGGCGGGGCTCGATCACCTCGGTGCAGGCCATCTACGTGCCCGCTGACGACTTCACCGATCCGGCGATCCAGACCACCTTCGCCCACCTGGGCGCCATCGTCACCTTGAGCCGGGCGCTCACCGACATCGGTATCTACCCGGCCGTCGATCCCCTGGAGTCGACCTCGCGCTTCCTGGAGCCCAGGGTGGTGGGGCGCGACCACTACGAGGCAGCGCAAGGGGTGAAGCGCACCATGCAGCGCTACAAGGAGCTGCAGGACATCATCGCCATCCTCGGCATCGAGGAGCTCTCCGAGGACGACAAGCTGACCGTGGCCCGTGCCCGCAAGCTCCAGCGCTTCCTGGCCCAGCCCATGTTCGTCGCCGAGCGCTTCACCGGCAAGGAGGGGCGTTTCGTGCCGGTGAAGGAGACGGTGCGCAGCGTCCTGGAGATCCTCGAGGGACGGCACGATGACCTGCCCGAGCAGGCCTTCTACATGGTGGGCACGGTCGACGAGGCGCGCGAGCAGGGCGAGCGCATCCGTCGGGAGCAGGAGCGGTAGGCGGCAGAGGTGGGCGTTCAGCTGCGCGTCGTCAGCGTCGAGCGATCGCTCTTCGAGGGCGAGGTCGATGGCCTCGGTCGTCCCTTCCTGGTCGTGCAAGGGGCGGAGGGGGAGTTGGGCATCCTGCCTCGGCATGCCCCGCTGCTCACCACGCTCCGTCCTGGGCCCCTGCTCATCCGCAATGGGTCGGAGGAGATCACGCTCTTCGTCGGAGGCGGGTTCCTCGAGGTGCTGCCCGACCGGGTCACGGTCCTGGCCGACGTGGCCGAGCGGGCCGAGGAGATCAGCGAGGAGGCGGCTGACGCGGCGCGTCGGCGAGCCCAGGAGCGGCTGGCGGGGGTGGTCTCCCCTGAGGAGCAGCAGGAGCTGCTGCGCGCGCTCGCGGTCGCCGAGGCTCGGTTGCGCCTGGCCCGCGTTCGCAGGGGACGGCCCGCCTCCCCCTAGCTGCGACGGCGTCGGGACGTCAGGGGCTGACCGGCGGCCTCGGGAGCCGTCCTCCTCCGCCCGCGCCCCTCACGCCCCCGATCGAGGCCTGGCCCGCTGGGACGATGGGCGACGCCGGCAGGCTCGAGGTAAGTTCGGCCACCTCCGATCCGGCCAGCAGGCAGCCAGGGGTGGCGTCTAAGCTTTCGGGCGATGTCTGCCCCGCGATCCGACGAGATCCTCTACGTCACCGGCGGCCGACCGCTTCGGGGCAGGGTGCGGGTCGGCGGGTCGAAGAACGCCTCGCTGCCGCTCATGGCCGCGTCGCTCCTCACCGCCGAGCCGATCGTGCTGCGCAACGTCGCCAAGGTGGCCGACACCGAGGTGATGGCGCAGATCCTGGGCGAGCTAGGGGTGTCGGTCGAGCGCTTGGACGACGGCCTGCGGCTGTGGGCACGGGAAGTGACGAGCGAGGTCCCCGACCATCTGGCCCGGCGGATGCGGGCCTCGGTGGTGCTGCTCGGCCCTCTGATCACCCGAGCAGGGGCGGCTCGGTTGCCGAAGCCGGGCGGCGACAAGATCGGCGCCCGGCGGGTGGAGCAGCACCTTCGTGGCCTTCGGGCCATGGGGGCCGAGATCACGGAGACGACGACCGAGTTCATCGCCCGGGCCCCCCAGGGGCTCCACGGGGCCAGGGTGGTGCTCGACCTCCCGACGGTGACCGGCACGGAGAACCTCGTGATGGCCGCCGCCTTGGCCCGCGGCCGCACCGAGATCACCAACGCCGCTCGCGAGCCCCACGTCCAGGACCTCTGCCGTCTGCTCATCGCCATGGGGGCCCGCATCACCGGGGCAGGGACGGACGAGATCGTGGTCGAAGGGGTGCCTCGGCTGCACGGCGCGGAGCACCGGGTCATCCCCGACTACCTTGAGGCCGGCACCTACGCCATCGCGGTGGCGGCCACGGGGGGCGACGTCCTCTTGGAGGAGGGGCCGGCGGAGGACCTTCCCTCGGTGCTGCTCAAGCTCCAAGAGGCCGGTGCCTCGGTCGAGGTCGGCCAGCGGTCGATCCGCGTCCGGCGTGAGCCGGGGGGGCCGCTCCGGGGGGTGGACATGTGTACGTACGCCCATCCCGGCTTCCCCACCGATCTCCAGGCCCAGTACCTCGCGCTGATGACCCAGGCGGAGGGGACGACGATCATCTCCGAGTACCTCCACGACAACCGCTTCCAGCACGTCACCGAGCTGATGCGGATGGGCGCCCGGATCACCGTGCAGGGCCGCGACGCCTTCGTGCGCGGGCCGGCCCGGCTCCATGGCGTCGACGTGGTGGTGCCCGACATCCGATCCGGAGCGGCGCTGGTGATCGCTGCCCTCTGCGCTCGGGGCACGACCGAGATCGGCGAGGTCTGGCACATCGACCGCGGCTATGAGGACATGCCGGGGAAGCTCCGCGCGCTCGGGGCCAAGATCGAGCGCCGCTCCGCGGTGCTCACCTCCCAGCCCCTCCGCTGAGCGGCCGACGCTCGGTGGCGCCGGCCGTCGATGTCGGCCGCGATGGTCCCATCGTCCCCGGCCGGCGCGCCGGTGTGGGGCGCCGGCGGGGTCATGGTGTTTGAGGCTTCCCGCGACCGGCCCGGTCGTCTATAAACGAACCGTCTCGAGGGGTGTTCACGAAGAAGATCGGGATTGACCTGGGGTCCTCCAGCGTCCGTGCCTACCTGCGGGGCGAGGGGGTGGTGGTGGACGAGGCCTCGGCCGTGGCCCTGGAGCGGAAGAGCGGAAGGGTGCTGGCCGTCGGCCGTGAGGCGGCCGAGCTGGACGGTCGGGCTCCCGGGCACGTCGAGGTGGTCCGTCCCATCCGGGCCGGGACGATCGCTGACCTGACGGCTTGCGAGCGGATGTTGGAGCACCTGATCCAGCGGCTGCACGGCCGACAACGTTGGTTCAAGCCCGAGGTGGTGTTCTGCGTCCCCTCCGCCGCCAGCGGCGTCGAGCGCCGGGCCATGGCGAGGGCGGCCATCACCGCCGGCGCCCGCCAGGCCTGGCTGATCGAGTCCCCCCTGGTGGCGGCCATGGGCGCCGGCCTGTCTGTGGTCGAGCCCCCGGCCCACCTGATCTGCGACCTGGGCGGGGGGACGGTCGAGGTGGCCCTCGTCTCGCGCTCCAGCCTCGTGGTCGCCCACACCGAGCCATTGGGTGGGGCGCGGCTGGACGCCGCCATCGTGGCCTACGTCCGACGACGGCATGGGCTGGAGATCGGCGAGAGGACGGCTGAGGAGGTGAAGCGGACGGCGGGAGCAGCGGAGCCGCTCGACCGGCCGCTGTTGGCGACGGTGGCCGGGAAAGACGTGGTGGGAGGACGGCCACGGACCGCGACGGTGGTCTCGGATGAGGTGGCCGAGGCGTTGCAAGAGCCTCTGGCCGAGCTCACAGCTGCCATTCGAAGGGGGCTCGAGCAGGTCCCTGAGGCGTACGCGGCCGAGGTCGAGCACGGTGGGATGCTGCTCACCGGGGGCGGCGCCCTGCTGCGTGGGCTAGGGCGGTACCTGGCCCGGCAGCTTCACCTGCCGGTGCGGGTCGCGCCCGATCCTCGGACCTGCGCGGTCCGGGGCACGGGCCGTGCCCTGGGCGAGCTCGAGGTGGTGCAACGTCGCCAGGTCTACCTGATGTCGTGAGCCCGTGGCCCCGCCCGGGCCCTGGCCTTTGGGCCAGGTGACGGCGGCTCGGCACGGCTCGCGCCCCGGTTGACCTGGCCCCGGCTGGCGACGGGCCTCGATCGTCCGGAGACCCGAGGGCAGGGTCGTTCGCCGATGCCTCAGCGACGGGGAGCGACCCTCCTACACTTGTCCCGTGCAGCTGTCCGAGTGGGCGTGCCCGAACGACGCCCGGCGGCGGCCCGTCTCCCGCTGGACTCGTCGGGAGCGCTCGCTGGCCGAGGTCGGCTCGGGCACGGACGGTGCTGGCCCCAGGCTCCCCCGGCGGCCGGCCGGCTCCAGGGTGGGTCCTGACGTGGACGGGAGCGCGAGGGAGCGGGACGACAATCTGGCCTAGGATGCGACCGGTGGGGCTCACGGGTCGCTGTGCCCGGCGCCACGCTCGCCGCTTGAGCCAGCCGTGGGCCGCTCGGGTGCGGGTCGAGAGGAGCAACCTCCTCACGGGGATGGAGAGGGCGAAGGATGCGTCCCAGGGGGCGTCGTTGGCCCTCGACCGACCCCTCGAGGCGGCATCGGGCCACGAGCCCGCCTCTCGCTGTGGGGAGGGCGGGCACGCCCTCGACCGGGACCCGAGCGCAGTGCAGGACCTGGCTTGACAGGCCGGGGGGCCCCGGATGCCCTGAGGCATGGTGGAGACCCACGATCGCCAGGCATCCAGGACGTGGACGTGCCTCTGGCGACGCGGCTGGGGCCCGCGCCCCCCTGGCATGGCTGAGGCTACCGACCTCCGCAGCGACGCCGGCGGCGGACGGGTGGGGGCCGGGTCGGCGGAGGTCGAGCGGAGAGGAGGAGATCGGGTGACCGGCCTTCACGTGGCCGTCGATGGCAGCGGTCTCTCCCGGCCCCTGGCCGGGATCGGGACCTACACGATCGAGATCCTGCGAGCCCTGGCCACGGAGGGCCCGGGGAACCGGTTCACCGTCTACACCTCGGCCGGCGTCTCCCTGGACCATCCGGCCCTGGCCGTGCGCCAGCCGCCGAGCCTTCGCCTGGTCGGTCGTCACCTGCTGTGGCCAGCTCGCCTCCGTCGCCTGGGTGCCGATCTCTACTTCGGCCCCGCCGGCCAGCTTCCGCTCGGGGACGTGGGCATGCCCGCCGTCCTCACCGCCCACGACATGGCCATCTATCGCCACCCGGAGTGGTTCCCGGGCGGCCAGACGCTGGCGGTGCGGGTGGTCGTCCCTCGCTCGATGCGTCGGGCCGAGGTCGTCATCGCCGTTTCCACCAGCACGGCGCGGGACGTGGCCGAGCTGTTCGGGCTGGCGCCGGAGCGCCTGGAGGTGATCCCGGAGGGCGTGGCCAAGCGGTACCGCCCGCTTTCTCCCGCACAGCTGGAGGCTGCACGGCTCCGATTCCGTCTCCCTGGTCGCTTCATCCTCTTCGTGAGCACGATCGAGCCGCGCAAGAACCTGGAGACCCTGTTGGAGGCCTGGTCGCGGATGCCGGACCGCCTCCCCTTGGTCGTGGTCGGGGGGTGGGGATGGCGCTGCGAGGCGGTGCGAGCGCGCCTGGAGCGCATGGGCCCGGATCTGGTGAGGCTGGGTCCCATCCCGCCCGGGGACCTGCCGTTTCTCTACAACCTGGCCACCTGCCTCGCCCACCCGGCCTGGTACGAGGGCTTCGGCCTCACCCCCCTCGAGGCCATGGCCTGTGGCACGCCGGTGGTGGTGTCCAACTCCTCCTCCCTGCCCGAGGTGGTCGGCGACGCCGGCCTCCTCGTCGACCCAGGGGACGCCGACGGATGGGTCGAGGCCCTGGGCCGGGTGTGCTGGGACGCCGACCTCCACGCCACCCTGCGGCGGCGTGGCCTACTGCGGGCGGCGGAGTTCACCTGGAGCCGAGCCGCCCGACGCACCTGGCGCGTGATCGAGCGCGTGGTCCGAGCGCATCGGTCGTGACCGCCTGGGCAGTGCGGTGGCCGGCTCCGGCCTCGCTCGGGCCCTCAAGGGAGGGGATGGCCGGCGTCGATCAGTCGAGGACCTCGCGCATCACGGCCGCGATGCCCTGGGCGGTCCGGTCCCAGGTGAACTCGGCCGCCCGTCGACGGCCCAGGCGGCGGAGACGCTCGCGGTCGTTCAACGCGACCTCGATGGCGGCGGCCAGCTCCGCCGGGTCGAGCGGGTCCCGCACGTACACCGCTGCCTCCCCGCCCACCTCGGGCAGCGAGGCCACGGCGGTGGTCACCACGGGGAGGCCGCGCCTGAGCGCCTCCAGGACGGGGAGCCCGAACCCCTCGTACAGGCTGGGGAAGACCAAGGCCTCGGCGGCGGCATAGAGATGCTCCAGGTCGACCTCGTCGACCCGGCCGAGGACGCGGCAACGTGGCGATCGAGTCAGGCGGGCGACCAGCTCGGGGTCGACGGGCGGCCCAGCGCAGACCAAGAGCAGGTCGGCGAGGCGTTCCACCGCGGCCAAGGCGGTGAGCTGGTTCTTACGTGGCTCCACCCTGCCGACGTGGAGCAGGAAGGGACGGTCGATCCCCAGGGCCGCGGCCCGCTGTCGTGCCGCCGGCCGTCGCGGGCGGATGCCGGGAGGCTCGCCCCCGCCGGCCGGGACCACGCGGATGCGGGCTGGGTCCATGCCGTGGAGCTCGACCAGGTCGCGAGCGGTGGCCTGGGAGGGGACGATCAAGCGGGGGCAACGGCGCTCCGCCCAGCGCGTGGTCAGGCGCAGGTAGGCCAGCGCGCCCCGTGGGTAGGCCCTGGGGTAGCGTTCGAAGGCCAGGTCGTGGATCACGGTCAGGGTCCGCCCAGGGGCGAGGAAGGGCACCACGTGCGAGGGGGCGAAGAAGAGGTCGGGACGACGCCGCCAGAGTTCGCGGGGAAGCCGTAGCTGCGACCAGAGGCGACGGCCGGGAAGGACGGTGAGGTCGGGCTCGACGAGGGAGGTCGGCCGCGAGGCATAGAAGACGAAGCGGAGATCGGGGGCGACCTCGGGCAACCGTCTCGCCACCTCCCGGGCATAGACCTCGGTGCCAGTCTGTGCCGGCCTGGAAGCCGGGTTGACATCGACGGCGACGACGGCATGCGACCTCACCGCAGGAGCGGTCATCGCATCTGGGTCGACGTTGGGTCCCGATCGAGCTGGCACATCCACCTCCCCGCGCGGCGGTGACTGCGATGGTAACGATCTGGGCGGCGTCGGTAGGTCGGTCCCGAGGCCGAGCCGGCGGCCTGTCCTCAGCCGGAGTCCCCGCGCAGCGCCGCCAGGAGAGGCTCCGGATCGGGCGGCCTTCGGCGGAGGTCGGCCACCGTCGCCAGGGCGGCCCTGACCATCCCCGCTCGCAGCTCGTCATCCCTGCTCACGGCGACCAGGGCCTCGACCCAGGCTGTCGCGTCGGTGGGATCCAGGATCAGGCCGGCTGGCCCCACCGCCCGAGGCTGGGCCCCGGTGGCGGAGACGAGCGGCGGGGTTCCGCAGGCCATGGCCTCCAGGGCCCCGATCGCGCTGCCCTCGAAGTGGCTAGGGTTCAGCCAGGCGATCGCCCCGGCGAGCAGCGGCGGCAGCAGGTCACCCTCCACGTAGCCCAGATCCCTGGCGCCGGGCACGCTCCCGCGGCCGGGGCCGGCCAGGACCAGCTCGACCCCGGGCAGCCGGGGAGAGACCCGTCGCCAGACCTCGGCCAGCAGCCCCAGGTTCTTGCGCCGGCTGCGCACGCCGACGAACAGGACGTAGCGGTCGGGGAGGCCCAGGCGGCGGCGGAGGGCCTCCACCTGCTCGCGCGGCGGGCGGCGGAAATGGGGTGCGGGGAACGGGGGGAGGACGGTGATGCGGCGCGGGCTGACCATGAGGTAGCGTTCCAGGCCGAGCTGGACCGTGGCCGATGGCGCCAGGAGGTGATCTGACCGGATGGCCCGAGTCGCCTGCCGGTGAGCGTTGAGCCAGCCTTTGACGCCGTAGCCCCGTGGTTGGAACAGGTGGCCGACGTCGAGGACCGCGGTCACGCTCCGGCGGCCCCCGGCTGACCGGAAACGGCCGTCGAGGGAGAGCACCACCTGGGCACGGTCCTGCTCCTCGGGACCGACCACCTCCACCTCACCGCTTCGTCGGAGCAGCTCGAGGACGTAGCTGGCGTATACTGCGGCCCCCGCTGGCCGTTCCATGTTCAGTCGTGAGAGCTCGCAGGCAACCACCAGTCGTGGCCGCACCGGCCGATCATAGCGGGAGGCCGAACGTTCGCGTCCTCGGCGTCCGTGTCCACTGCCTCGACATGGCCCAGGCCGTCGCCGAGATCGAGCGGATGATCGAGGCAGGTGGGCCCACCCGGCTGGTGGCGACGGTCAATCCTGAGTTCGTGATGCGGGCGCGCTCGGACCCGCACTTTCGGTCGGTGCTCGAGGGCGCCGCTCTGTGCCTTGCCGACGGCGCCGGGGTGGTCTGGGCGATGCGGCGCCAGGGCTGCCCCCAGCCGGAGCGGGTCACCGGGAGCGACCTGGTGCCGGCCCTGGCTGCCGTGTGCGCACGTCGAGGCTGGCGGCCGTTCCTGCTCGGCGCACAGCCGGGGGTGGCGGCGGAGGCCGCCCGACGCCTTGAGGCGAGCGTGCCCGGCCTGCGGGTGGCTGGCGCCCATGCCGGCTCGCCTCGGCCGGAGGACGATGAGGAGACGCTGCTGCGGATCGCGGCCGCCCGGCCCCACCTGCTCCTGGTGGCCTATGGGGCCCCTCAGCAGGAGCTGTGGATCGCGCGCAACCGTGACCGCCTGGGCGTCCCGGTGGCGATCGGGGTAGGGGGTTGCTTCGACTTCTTGGCCGGGCGCGTTCGGCGCGCCCCGCGGCAGCTCCAACGGCTGGGCCTGGAATGGCTGTGGCGGCTCGTCCTCCAACCCTGGCGGTGGCGCCGGATGGCGGTGCTCCCAGCCTACGTGGTGGCGGTGTGGCGGTCCGGACGCCGCCGGTCCTTTTAGTGCTCCCACCGTACTTGCTAAAGGCCTGTCGCTCCGGCAGGGTGGGCGCCCCTTCGAGGGAGGTGGTGGCCACGCTCGACGACCGGAGCGGCTGGCAGGTGACCGAGGCGGTGGGGGATGCGGCCCCAGACCGCCGGCAGGCCTTCGTGTGCGAGACCTTGCCCGCCGCTCGCTCGGCGACCCCGACGACCTCGCCTCCTCCCCGGCCCTGGCCCCCACCGAGCTCTCGCTCCAGGGCCTGGCGACGGTGGCCGCGACCCGGTGGGTCGCAGAGCCGTGCCTCAAAGAGGCGAAGGGGGAGAGCGGGCTGGACCAGGACGAGGTCCGGCGCTGGCCGAGCCGGCACCGGCACCTCACCTCATCGATGCCGGCCGGTGCCTGGCCGGCGGCGATCCGCCGCCAGGCCGAGGGGCAAGAGGGGGGTGTCTCCCCGACCTGGCTGGCCTGACGGTGCCCGAGGGGCGCCGGCCGTGGGTGGTGGCGCTGCCGCTGCCCGCGAGCTCGCCGGGGCCTGGTCTGGTGGGGTCGTGGTGGGGACGAGCGAAGCGCCGACACACCCGGTGCGGCCACGACCGTCGTCGGGCGCTCCACGGCGGCCACGATCGCTCATGGGTCACAACTACGGCGGTGGTACGAGTCGGCCCATGGCTCGGTGGCCGCAGGAGCCAGCGCCCATGCCCTCTGGCTAGGATGCGGCCGTGGACCTCAGCGTCGTGGTGCCCTGCTACAACGAGGAGGCTCGGCTCCCCGCCTCCCTGGCGCGCCTGGCCTCGTTCCTGGAGGGTCATGGCGGGAGCTTCGAGCTGATCCTGGTCGACGACGGCAGCGCCGACCGGACGCTTGAGATCATTCGGGAGGCGGAGCGACGGTTCCCCTATGTACGAGCGCTGGCCTTGCCCCACCGCGGTAAAGGGGCTGCTCTGGCCGAGGGGGTACGGTGCTCCCGTGGCCGTCTGGTGCTGCTCAGCGACGCCGACTTCTCGACCCCGATCGAGGAGCTGAGCCGGCTGGAGGAGGCGATCGCCGAGGGGGCCGACGTGGCCATCGGCTCACGCGCGGCGCCGGGGGCCAGGGAGGTCGACCAGCCCCTGCACCGTCGGCTGATGGGCAAGACCTTCAACCTGCTGGTGCAGGCGCTCCTCCTGCCCGGGATCTGGGACACCCAGTGCGGCTTCAAGCTCTTTCGGGGCCCGGTGGCGCGCCAGCTCTTCGCCCAGCTCCACACCGCCGGCTTTGCCTTCGACGTCGAGGTGCTCTATCGGGCCCGTCGCTCCGGGCATCGGGTGTGCGAGGTCCCGGTGCGCTGGATCAACTCCCCGAGCAGCCGCGTCTCCCCGCTCCGGGATGCCCGGAGCATGGCGCTCGACCTGCTCCGCATTCGCCTCCGGCGGTGACGATCGGGCGGGCGCTGAGCCCCGCTCGTGGGTGGGGTGTCGGTGCCAGGCCCCCTCAGCGCCTGTCGCCATCCAAGGCGAGGCAGGCCCGCCCGGGCGTGGCTGCGAGGCCAGCGACGCTGCCAGCGAGGTCTCGGCGAGCCCGAGCCCTTGCGGCGAGG
>DATGLL010000272.1:0-2023 GCA_035294145.1 Candidatus Dormiibacterota bacterium
CACCACGATCGTGGTCACGGTCGGGTCACGCAGCAAGGCCAGGAACCTCCGACGCGTTCCGTTCAGCGCCGAGCCAACCTCGGTCAGAAGGCGCCCGACGGCGAGCCCCTCCTGGGCCGCCCAAGCGGCACCACCCGCCACCTGCCGGTCCAGATCGGAGCGTCGATCGGCAGGGGACACGCGGGCGGTCACGCCGGGGCGTCCCCCGGGATCAGGTGACCGACTCGCCGGGCCGGGATGGGAAGCGTGCCCGACGGGGAGCGGCGGGAGGCGGTGACGGGAGGGATGCCTTGCTCGCGGCCCACTGCTTCGAGTTGGCGGAAGTGAACGGTAGTGTGTGGACACGTCAGCTGTCGTTAACCCCTGCTTCGGGCATGAGGGCATAGCCGGCAAGCGCCAGGGACGACGAAGTCGCCCCCGGGCCGAGCCCCTGCGTCCGTAGAGCCTACGGATGCGGGCATGGCCGGAGCTCGGTAGGGTGCACGATCATGACCGGTGGCCGACTTGGCAGAGAAGCCGGTCGAGGAGGAGACCCATGTACGGAACCGTGGCCCGGCTGCGTATCCCAGCCAACCGCCACGAGGCCCTAGGGGAGCTCGGACGGCAGATCGAGTCCGAGCGGCCGCCCGGCCTCGTCTCCGCATACGTCTACCAGATGGATGCGGACCCGAACGAGTACTACCTGGCCGTCCTGTTCGAGAGCCGGGCTGCCTACCTGGCCAACGCCGAAAGCCCGGAGCAGGACCGCCGCTACCGGCAGCTGCGCAAACTGCTGGCCGCCGACCCGGAGTGGCACGACGGCGAGGTCGTGTTCGAGACCCCATCGCACCCAGGCAGCACCTCGGCCGACCCCTGATCTGCGGCCCGGCCGCGTAGTGTGCCCAGGCTCCAGCCCGTAGGGGTGCGGACGTCCCACTGCCCGCCTCTGGCCCCCTCGGAGCATGGCATGCCTCGATCCCGCTCGGGAGGGGACGGCGAAGGCACCCCTGGCCACGGCCCGGGCCGTGCCCAAGCTGCCTCTCGCCGGTCGGCGCTGTGCATCGGGAGCACATGAGCGCGCTCTGACCATCCACCCTGGTGACCTGGGCCTCGAGCGGGGGCCGAACAGCAAGGCGTGTCGCACACCACCGCCCGGCGCCGGTTCCACGCCGGGCAGTGGCCGATGCCGGCGTGGAACCGAAGGCGACGCAAGCTCCTGGCCCGGTTGCGCCACCTCTCTTCGGTCATCACCGTGGTCGAGCGCCGGGACCGGTTCGCGGTCCGACGCGGAGGAGATGGAGGCCGCGTTGGCGGCGCAGGGGCTGAGGCTACCGTTGGTCGATCCCTCTGAGGCCGACGACGATCCCCACCCCCGAAGGGGGCTTGGGGGCCCGCCGATCGGTCTCGAGCGCGATTGGGCCTGGCCGAGGACCTGCAGGACCGTGGCCTGCCCCGGGCAGCCCGAGTCGTGACCGGCCGACCTTGACGGTGCCTCCGGATGGTGGTCACAGCCTCTGGCTCGATCGGTCCGATTCGGGCCGGTGTTGGGATCCCCGATCCTGGAGGCGGGAGGCTCCCGGCCCAGCGTCCCGCGAGAGCAAGTGCCGTGGCTCCACCACCCGGGTTCACCGGGTCGGCACGATCAGGCTGCGGGCTCGATGTTCTGGTTCAGGTGGAAGAGGTTGCGAGGGTCGTACCGCCGCTTGATCGCGGCCAGGCGCGGGTAGTTGGCCCCGTAGGTCGCCCGAATGCGATCCTCGCCCTCGTCCATCAGGAAGTTCACATATGCTCCGCCCCCGACCGAGAAGGGGTGGAGCGCCTCCCAGTAGCGGACGGCCCAGGACTTGATCGCCTCCGCCCCGGCCGGGTCCGGGTCCACGCCCACGATGACCTCGGCGAACCTGGCGTCGCGGAAGCGGAAGGCGGTGTCCTCCGGTCCCACCCGGTGGGCGGCCCCATCGATCGGGTAGAGGTGCATGGTCGAGAGCGGGGTGGGGAGGTCGGCCGCCTGCTCGACGTGGCGGCGGATGGCCTCGTCGCCGAG
>DATGLL010000273.1:0-5407 GCA_035294145.1 Candidatus Dormiibacterota bacterium
AGAGCACGGGCCACCCCCTGTCCACGGTGGGCGGGGGGAAGGTAGAGGCAGGTGACGGCCCACACCGGCTCGAGGGCGGGGCGGAGCCGTTCCGCGGCTCGCACCAGCGGCGAGCGCGTGAGCCGCGGCTGGTCCCGGCGGGGAGCGACGGCGCACCAGCCGACCGGCGCCCCGGACCGGTAGGCGATCAATCCGGTCGGGGCGCCGGCGTCGACCAGCCGGCGCAGCGCCGCCCGGTTGGCGTCGCCGGCCCCGGACCGGAAACGTGCGCCCGACAGCCGAAACCACATGCACCAGCATCCTCCGCAGGCGCCCCGGGGCCCGAACAGCCGCTCCAGATCGCCCCAGCGGGCAGCTATGAGCGGCCGGCACTCGAGGTCAGGCACGACCGCCTCCTCACCGGCACCACCGCTCCCGGCCGCCGCCTGGCACCGGCCGCCGAACCTCGGCCGAGGCCGGGGACCGGCTCAACGGGACGGGCGCAGGTCCAGGGCGCAGGAGTTCATGCAGTAGCGCAGCCCGGTCGGCGCCGGCCCGTCGTCGAACACGTGCCCCAGATGGGACCCGCACCGCCGGCAGCGGACCTCGGTCCGGACCATCCCGAAGCTGCGGTCCTCGTGCAGCTCCACCTTCTCCTGGTCGATCGGGGCCCAGAAGCTGGGCCAGCCGGTCCCGGAGTCGAACTTGGTCTCGGAGCTGAACAGCTCGGCGCCGCAGGCGGCGCAGTGATAAGTACCGTCCTCGTGGGTGTTCCAGTACTTGCCGGTGAAGGCAGGCTCGGTCCCGTGCTCGCGCAGCACGTGGTATTGCTCAGGCGTCAGCTCCGCCCGCCATTCCTCATCGGTCTTCTCGATCCTGGTGCTCATACCTGCGACTGTACCGAGGACACGCGCAGGGGAGCGGCTCGCTGCAGCGCCAGGAGGTTGAGGGGACCCGCCTCGCCGCGGGTCGCGAGCCAGCCCCATGGCCATTCGCGGGCCGGCGACGTGCGTCCAGGAGCGGTGGACGTCCCTCCGGCCGCCCTCGCAGGGGAGGAACGGTCCGCTCGCCAGGCCCTGGGTTCGCCTCGGCGGGAGCGGCGATGAGACGAGGGGATCAGACTGGGAGGTCGAGGCGGTTCCGCAGGGCGTCACCGATGCGATAGATGGCCAGCACGGCAAGCACCACCGTGGTCCCGGGCGCCAGGGTCGCGGTCGGGGCCACCAGGATGAACTGGTACGAGCTGGCCAGCGAATCCCCCCAGCTGGGCTGAGGGGGCTGGACACCGATGCCGAGGAACCCCAGGCCCGTCTCCACCAGCAGGGAGAGGCCGGCCAGCAGCGTGATCTGGATCACGACCGGGGAGAGGGCGTTCGGGAGCACGTGCTGGAGCATGCGGTGACGGGGCGGCAGCCCGTACATGCGGCTCACAACCACGTACTCGCGATCGCGGACCGTCAGCACCCCCGACCGCATCACCCGTGCCACCACCGGCGAGAAGATGAATCCGACCGCCGTCATGGCGCTGGCCGTGCTGGGGCCGAGCGAGCCGGTGATGGCGATGGCCAGGACCAGACCCGGCAGCACCAGGAGGGCATCGGCGATCCGCATCAAGATGAGATCGGCCAGACCGCCAGCGTAGCCAGCGATCAGCCCCCATGGGAGGCCGATGATGCTGGCCGTGCCGATCGCGATCACCACGCCGACCAGCGCCGGGCGCGCCCCCCAGATCAGCCGGCTGAGCACGTCCCGGCCCAGGTTGTCGGTCCCGAGCAGGTGCTGCGGCGACGGGCCGGCGATCTTGAGCGTGAGGTCCTGACGAACGGGGTCGTACGGCGCCACCACAGGAGCCAGGAGCGAGACCACGATCACCAGGAGCAGAAAGCCGACCGCCAGCACCAGGCCAGGTCCGATCGTGCGCCGTGGCGCGAGCGCGCCGGCCCCCGTGGCCGTCATCTCCCATGCGCTGACTGGACGACTCTCGTCCTCGATGCCCTGGGCCATGCTCACCTCCCGCCCTCGGCCGCAGGGGATCCGGGACGGGCCGCGGCGGGCACACGGCCGCCAGGACGGCCGAGCCCAGCCTGCTCCCTCCCCCGGTGTCCCATCTCCACTGCTCCCTGCGCTCCACCGTCCCGGCTCGCCCTTCTCCGGGCGCCGTGGGCCGTGCTGCTGGCACACTAGCATGTCGAGCCCGCTTCGGCAAGATCTCGCCGGCACCGCTGGCGCGATCGCGTATGGTGCCACCGTGCCGCCCAGCAGAGAGGCCCTGGAGGTCGCCGGCCGACGGGTGACGGTGAGCAACCCGGAAAAGGCCTTCTTTCCCGCCTGGGCGCCACCAAGCTTGACCTGGTGCGGTACTCCCTCGGTGTGGCCAAGGGGGTGCTCAGGGGCGTGGCCGAAAGGCCGATGGCCCCCAAGCGATACGTCAACGGTATCGAGGCAGCGCCCTTCTTCCAGAAACGGGCGCCGTCGGCGCGGTCGGAATGGGTTCCCACGATCTCGACCACCCCGACGAGCTCCGCGTGGACCTGGATCCCGTGCCCGGCGCCGCCTGGCCCCAGGTG
The DNA here is from genome assembly GCA_035294145.1 of Candidatus Dormiibacterota bacterium. Lineage (GTDB taxonomy): Bacteria > Chloroflexota > Dormibacteria > Dormibacterales > Dormibacteraceae > CADDZO01. The sequence continues at coordinate 2,547 of DATGLL010000273.1, forward strand.
CGAGAGGTCGCGCTCCTGACCCGCGAGGTGGAACGCCGCACCCCCGATCTCGCCACCAGCCGGTGGTGGAAGGAGGAGCGGCACGGGGTCTTCATCGACCACAACCGGAACGCCCGGGATCGGACCGTGGCCTCCGCCTACTCTCGGTCCGCCCCACCCCGGAGGCCCAGGTGTCGACGCCCCCGGCCTGGGACGAGGTCGCCACCTGCCAGCCGGAGGCGTTCACCATGGAGACCCTGCCCCGACGCCTGGCGCGGATCGGCGACCCTTGGCGGCACATGGACGCCGCCGTCCTCCGCCCCTCTGATCGAGGTGGCGAGAGCGGCCACCGAGGCCGAGGCCGGGGCGGGCCTGGAGCACCGGCGGGCAGGCCCCCGGAGGTCTGGGCGCGCCCGCACCCCGACGGCGTCCAGGTCGACGCCATGCGCGGTCGCCACACCACCTGGACCCGGATTCGCGTCAACCTTCGCCACGTGCCGGAGACGGAGCGTCAGCCCCAGGGGCCGCTCGACGTCGACCACGATCCCCGGGAACGACGCTGAGCCGCGCGCTCCGTCCTGCCCATCCCGGATGTCGAACCCTACGTCGAACCCACCGACACTCCCGAGCCGGTTTCACCGGCACCGCGGGGATGATGGAACGTGTTCCCGCGCCGTCGAACGGACCGGTGGCCCCTTCGAGCGTCACCGGTCTCGATGCCAAGGAGGTGCATCGTGTCCACGTATTCGCAACAACCGGCGGTGGTGCCGGACCGGAACGTGACGCCCAGCGGCTGGATGCTCTTCGCCGCGATCATGATTCTGATCAGCGGCCTGTTCAACGCCTTCGACGGACTCTTCGGCTTCTTCCGGGCGACGTACTACATCGGACGGCCCATTGGTGGTTCGATCTGGATCTGGGCCCTGGTCCTGCTCGTCTTCGGGGTGGTGCAGATCGCTGCCGGCCTGGCCATCATGTCCGGGCAGTCCTGGGGCCGGTGGTTCGGCATCGTGGTGATCAGCCTCAACGCGCTCCTGCACTTGCTGGTCGTCGCCCTCTACCCGTGGTGGTCGCTGACCATCATCGCGATCGATCTCCTGGTCATCTACGGCCTGACCGCCGGGTGGAGGAACATCGCCCCGCGGGAATCGCAAGGCCCCGTTAGCTGATCGTCCGGGCAAAGGGGTCAAACCGCAACCTTCACACCGGGAAGCTGCGCCCGGCCCGGACGTCGATCGCACCCGTCCCCACCAGCCGGACCGGCGTGCGTGAGCAGGCACAGGGTCGCTGCTCTGACACGATCCGACACCCGGGGCCGCCGGCCCCGTTCAGGCCCGACCGACCATCGCCGCCCGCTCGACCATCGCTGGCGGCTCGTCGCCACGGGGAGCCGCGCGGACCCGCCCTTCGATGCCCGCTCCTGGCCCCCGCGCCGGGTCCCGTGACACCTGGTCGGGTGCCGGTGCCCGGGCGGAGAGGAGGCCCCTCGGCCAGCAGCGGTGCGCGACAGGCAACGTCTCCTTCCACGGGCTCGGCGCCGGCGGGTCCCGCCCTCACCGCGCTGGAGGGGCCAGCCCGGCTCCTCCGGCCACGCCTCCCCCTGGGGCCAGGACGACCAGGCTGGCCAACCGCGATCCGCCCCCCTGACCGCAGGGGTCGGACAATCCCACGGGTTGTCCACACCTCGCACGGCGCGATGGCTGAAGCGAGAAACCCGACGGCGGCGGGCACCGTCGGCTACCTCTTCTCGCGTCATCCCGGAAAGGCCCGAGGTGGCCCCATCCTCATGGCGAACGGCGCCTCCATTCCCGTCCGCACCGACCGCGAGCCCCGGCAGCCCCTCGAAGTGATCCGGGGGCTCCTCTCGGAGGTCGGTCCCGCCCGTCGATCTCGCACACAATCTCGGGCGCCTCGAGTGGGAGCTCAGGTCCTCCACCGCGGGCGTGCCCGTGGTCCACGCCCGTCCACGTCGACGAGCCCTGCTGCCCGGCTCGTCGAGGCCACGGGCCGCCGGCAGCGAGGCTCAGCAGCTCGACTGCCGGGCCGCCACGATCGCCTGGCCCTCCCGCCAGCCGCTCACGCCGATCAGAAGCAGGGCTTGCGCCATCCGCAGGCGGTTCTTCGCGGTGATACCTTGCTGGGCCAGGCTCAGAGCGTTGTCCTGGAGGGTCAGGGCATCCCGAAGACGATCATCGGTCGTGCTCAGGCACGACGGCGCTGGGTTCGCGTCGAGCGCCTGCTCGAAGCTGCCCACCTGATCTCTCGCTTCTCCCAGGCGCTGCATGCACACAGCGCGGCCGTCTTCGCAATCCTTGAGGCCGGCGAGGGCGCCGGCGACCGCGCTACCGCCGGTGATCGTGGTGGTGAGGTAGGCGCGGTATCGCGTTTGCTCACCCCGATCCATCGGGGGACTCTGGCTCGGCGCCGGGCTCGCAGCGACGGGGGGCTGCTCCGCCCTGGGGGTCTCTCCCGTCACGTGCGGGGTCGTGGGAGCCGGTCGAAGAAGGAGCACCGCGACCACGCCCCCCAGTCCCAGGACCAGGAGGGCGAGTGCACCGAGGGCAAGCCAGATGCGGACAGGGGTGACCGACCGACCGGACTGCGCCACGCGTCAGCGCTCTCCCGGGTCGTTGGCGCCCGCCACCGTCTCCGTGCGCGGCGGAGACGTCGCCGGTGGGGAGGGTGCCTGCGATCCAGATCCAGAAAGATCGGTAGGAGCCGACCGACCCTGCAGGGACGGGAGCTCGACGCTGGGATCGGCACCCAGCCGCGCCAGCTCGTCGCGGACCAGCCTCGTGACGCCGGGCTCCGCTCGAGCGACCACCGCCCAGGAACCGGCGCTCAGCGTCGCCAGGGCACGTGCGGTCTCGGAGCGGGACAGA
>DATGLL010000274.1:0-10187 GCA_035294145.1 Candidatus Dormiibacterota bacterium
TCGCCGGGCCGGGACGGGGAGCTTGCCCGACTGGAACCAGCGGTAGGCGGTCACGGGGTGGATGCCTTGCTCGCGCGCCCACTGCTTCAAGTTCATGGAAGTGGATTGTAGTGTATGGACGCGTCAGCTGTTGTTAACCCCCGGGCGCCCGTCCGCTCGGTCGGTCGCCGTCAGCGCCGGCTCGTGGGGCGCCGCTCCCTGACCGCGTCCCGGGCCGCGGCGCGGGCGAGCGCCACCGCCTGCAGGCCCCGGAGCACGGTGGGCAGGGAGCGCCCGGCCATCCCGGTCACCTGGACGAGCTTGCCCGGGGTGGGGCTGGCCGCCCGGACCAGCAGGGGCAGGATGCCGGAGAGGGGCTGGACGTCCACCGAGCGTCGGGCCGGGATCCGTTCCCCAGCGCCTCCCGTCGGCGCCGGTGGCTCGGCCACCAGCCGCCTCCGAGGGCCCTCGGTCGCGCGGCCGAGTGGGGTCGGCCGCCCCTGCCCGTCGGCGGGGGGGACCAGCCCGGTCGGGGAGGCGGTGGCCGGCGGCCCGGCCAGCTCGAGGAGCCCCCGGCCCAGCCACCTGGCCGTCTCCAGCCCGAGCCGGGTCAAAAGGCCGGCCAGCACCGCGCCCTCGGTGATGGTGACGAACGCCAGCTCCGCCGGGCGCGGTGACGGGGACGACCTGCCCTGGTCGTCGTCGGCCTGGAGCCCGGCTAGGAAGGCGCCCGCCCAGGTCCCCATCGCCTGGGCGACGTCCTGCGCCTCGGGGGCGAAGGGGAACGCTCGCTCCCGGCCGGCGGCGTGGCTCGGCTGTGGCCTGGCCATTCCACCTCCGAGCCTACGCCAGCGGGCCGGCGGCGTGGTGGCGAACGTTCGTTCCTGGTCGGCGTTGGGCGGGAGGTACAATGGCTCGGATGAGGGCGGGGTTTCGCATCGAGGCGCCGTTCGAGCCCAAGGGCGACCAACCCCAGGCCATCGAGCAGCTCGTGGATGGCATCCGCTCCGGCCTGCGCGAGCAGGTGCTGATGGGTGTCACCGGGAGCGGGAAGACGAACGTCATGGGGTGGATCATCCAGGCCCTCGGCCGGCCCGCCCTGGTGCTGAGCCCCAACAAGACGCTCGCCGCCCAGCTGTGCGCTGAGTTCAAGCGGCTCTTCCCGAGCAACGCGGTCGAGTACTTCGTCAGCTACTACGACTACTACCAGCCCGAGGCCTACATCCCGCAGTCCGACACCTACATCGAGAAGGACTCGAGCCGGAACGACGACATCGACCGGATGCGGCACCGGGCCACGACCTCGTTGCTGACCCGGCGGGACGTGATCGTGGTTGCCAGCGTGAGCTGCATCTACGGCATCGGCTCGGTCGAGGACTACATCGGGGAGTCGCTGCACGTGGAGCGCGGCCAGTCACTGCGTCGGGAGATCTTCCTGCGCAAGCTGACCGAGATGCTCTACGAGCGCAACGACTACGACCTGGGCCGTCTCCGCTTCCGGGTTCGGGGCGATGTGGTCGACGTGGTGCCGGCCAGCGAGGAGCGCATCTTCCGGGTCGAGTTCTTCGGTGATGAGATCGACCGGATCCAAGAGCTGGACCCGACGACGGGCGAGATCCTGGGCTCGCGCGACGAGCTGACCATCTTCCCCGCCAGCCACTACGTCACGCCGCGTCAGAAGCTGGAGTTGGCGCTGCGCGACATCGAGGTCGAGCTCGAGGAGCGGGTGCGGTGGCTCGAGGAGCAGGGCCGGCTGCTGGAGGCACAGCGACTGCGCCAGCGGACCATGTTCGACCTGGAGATGCTGCGGGAGACCGGCACCTGCCAGGGCGTCGAGAACTACTCGCGTCACCTCACCCGCCGCCAGCCGGGCCAGGCCCCCTACACGCTGCTCGACTTCCTGCCCGAGGACACGATCGTGTTCATCGACGAGTCGCACGTGGCCGTGCCCCAACTAGGGGGGATGCTGGGGGGCGATCGTTCCCGCAAGCAGGCCCTGGTCGAGTACGGCTTTCGTCTGCCCAGCGCCTTCGACAACCGGCCGCTCAGCTTCGAGGAGTGGGACGAGCGCGTGGGCCAGATCGTCTACGTGTCCGCCACCCCGGGGCCGTACGAGATGGAGCGAGCCCAGCGCGTGGTCGAGATCGTGGTCCGGCCCACCGGCCTGGTCGACCCCACGGTCGAGGTACGCCCCACCGAAGGCCAGATCGACGACCTGATCGCCGAGCTCCGGCGTCGCGTCGAGCGAGGCCAGCGGGCGTTGGTCACCACCCTGACCAAGCGCTTCGCGGAGGACTTGACCGACTACCTGAAGGAGTACGGCATCCGCGTCCGCTACATCCACTCCGACCTGGACGCGGTGGAGCGGGTCGAGATCCTCCGCGACCTGCGGCTCGGCAACTTCGACGTCCTGGTCGGCATCAACCTCCTGCGCGAGGGGCTGGACCTGCCCGAGGTGGCCTTCATCGCCATCCTGGACGCCGACAAGGAGGGCTACCTCAGGTCCTATCGCTCGTTCATCCAGATCATCGGTCGAGCGGCCCGCAACGTCGACGGCCACGTGGTCATGTACGCGGACCGGATCACCGAGTCCATGCGCCAGGCCATCGACGAGACCGAGCGGCGCCGTGCCCGCCAGATCGCCTACAACCGCGAGCATGGGATCACCCCCGAGACCATTCGCAAGGCCGTCTACGCCCTGGAGATCGAGGAGAAGGACGCCCAGGCCGACGCGGTGGAGCTGATGGCCGGTGCCGGCCTCCCGCGGGAGGACCTGCTGGCGATGGCCCGTGACCTGGAGCGGGAGATGAAGCGCCTGGCCCGAGAGCTGCAGTTCGAGGAGGCGGCCCGCGTGCGCGACCGCATCATCGCCATCCGACGACGGCTGGCAGGCGAGGGCGGGCCGGAGGACGACGCCGAGGTCGCGTTGGCGGTGGCGGCGGCGCCTCGGTCACGGGCCGCCTCGTCCCGGGGCCGCCGTCGCGGCCGGCGGAGCCCGTGAGCCGAAGCCGGGCGGGCGTGGCTCTGGCGCCCGGTGCTACCGTACGTCGGGAGTGAGCACCTCGGGGGGAGGTTACCTGCGGTTCCCCACCCTGTGCCAGGATCGGGTGGTCTTCGTCTGCGAGGACGACCTCTGGCTGGTGGGGGCCGAGGGCGGCCGGGCCTATCGGTTGACCGCGGGCGTGGCCGAGGCGAGCTGGCCCCGGTTCTCGCCCGATGGCTCCCTGATCGCCTTCGTGGGCAGGGAGGAGGGGCCACCTGAGGTCTACGTCATGGGCTCCTCCGGGGGCCAGCCGCGCCGGCTCACCTTCCAGGGCGCCGAGTGCCGGGTGGCCGGCTGGACCCCGGATGGCGCCTGCGTCGTTTACGCCACCACCGCCGCCCGACCGTTCGCGGGGGAGTTCTGGCTCAACCAGGTCGATCGCGACGGCGGCCTGCCCCGGGAGGTGCCGCTGGGTCCGGCGACCACCGTCGCCCATGGCCCGGGCGGGGCCGTGGTGCTGGGCCGCAACGCTACCCGTGACCCGGCGCATTGGAAGCGCTACCGGGGCGGGCGCGTGGGCACGCTCTGGATCGACCCCGAGGGGAGCGGCCAGTTCCGTCCCCTGATCTCGCTCGACGGCAACCTCTCCTGCCCGTGCTGGGTGGGCGAGCGCATCTTCTTCCTCTCCGACCACGAGGGGGTGGGGAACGTCTACTCCTGCACCCCCGAGGGCGACGACCTGCGGCGTCACAGCGACCACGAGGACTTCTACGCCCGCAACCTGGCCTCCGACGGCCGGGCCCTGGTGTACCACGCCGGCGGTGACCTCTACCTCCTCGACCCGGTCGCCGACGTCCCCCGCCGGCTGCCGGTGGAGCTTCCCAGCTCCCGGACTCAGCGCAACCGCCGCTTCGTCTCCGCCGAGCGCTACCTGGACAGCGCCAGCCTCAGCCCCGATGGGACCGGGCTCGCCATCACCACCCGGGGCAAGGCCTTCACCTTCGCCAACTGGGAGGGGGCCGTCGTCCAGCACGGCGAGCCGGATGGGGTCAGGTACCGGCTCCTGACCTGGCTCAACGACCGGCGCCGGCTGGTGGCGGCCGCCAGCGGGGCTGGCGACCGCGAGGAGCTGGTCGTCCTGCACGCCGATGGCTCGGCGCCGCCCGAGCCGCTCCGGGACCTCGACGTGGGCCGGGTGGTGGAGCTCCAGGTGGCGCCGGGCGCCGACCTGGTGGCGATCGTCAACCACCGCAACGAGCTCCTGCTGGTGGATCTGCGCGATGGCCCCCCGACCCTCCGACTCCTCGACCGCAGCCCCTTCGGGCGGCCGGAGGGCGTCGCTTGGGCGCCCGACGCCGGCTGGGTCGCGTACGGCTTCCCGGACACGTCGCAGTCGAGGGTGGTCAAGCTCTGCCGGGTCGACACCGGTGAGACCGCCTTGCCCGCCGGCAGGGTGCTGCACGACTCCATGCCCGCCTTCGACCCCGAGGGCCGGTACCTGTACTTCATCGGCCATCGCGACTTCGAGCCCGTCCGTGACGCCATCCAGTTCGAGTACGGGTTCCCGTGGGCCTCCCGGCCCTTCGCGGTTGCGCTGCGCCGCGACGTGCCCCATCCCTTCGTCCCCCGGCCGCGGCCTCCGACCAGCAAAGAGGCGGCCGCGCTCCGACGAGCCGAGTCAGAGGAGGCCGAGGCGGTGCCCACGGTGGAGATCGAGCTCGACGGCATCGAGCACCGGGTGGTGGCCTTCCCAGTGCCGGTGGGGCGGTACGGGCGGGTGCAGGGGATCCGGGGCAAGGTGCTGTTCTCCTCCTTCCCCCTCGGCCCCGGCCAGGGCTCCGGCGGGGCGGTGGAGTGCTACGACCTGGAGACCCACCGGCAGGAGCGCCTGATCGACGGGGTCGAGGACTTCCAGGTCGGTCGCGACGCCAGGACCGTCCTCTATCGTGCCGCCGGGGGGCTGCGGGTGCTGCGGGCGGGTGAGAAGGCGTCCGAGGACGAAGCGCCAGGGCGTGAGAGCGGCTGGATCGACCTGGACCGGGTCAAGGTCTCGGTTGAGCCGGCGGCGGAGTGGCGGCAGATGTTCCAGGAGGCATGGCGGCTGCAGCGGGAGCAGTTCTGGACCGAGGACCTGTCGGGCGTCGACTGGGACGCCGTCCACCGGCGCTACCTCCCCCTGGTGGAGCGCGTCACCACCCGTTCCGAGTTCTCCGACCTGCTCTGGGAGCTGCAGGGCGAGCTGGGCACCTCGCACGCCTACGAGGTCGGCGGCGCCTATCGTCCCGGCCCGAACTATCGGCAGGGCTTCTTGGGCGTGGACTGGGAGGAGGACCCCCAAGGGCAGGGGTACCGGATCCGCCGGATCGTCCACGGCGATCCCTGGAGCTCGGAGGCCGGCTCGCCCTTGCTGGGCCCGGGGATCGACGTCCGTCCAGGTGACCTGGTGGTGGCCATCAACGGTCAGCCCCTGGGGCCTCGGGTGTCTCCGGCCCAGCGCCTTGTCAACCAGGCGGGCAACGAGGTGGTGCTGACCATCCAGCGGGCCGATCGGACCCACACGGTCACGGTCAGGGCCCTCGACGACGAGCGACCGGCCCGGTACCGCGACTGGGTCGAGGAGCGGCGCCGGTACGTCCACGAGCTCAGCCGTGGTCGGGTGGGCTACCTCCACATCCCTGACATGGGGACCATGGGCTTCGCCGAGTTCCACCGTGCCTTCCTGGTCGAGCACGACCGCGACGCCCTGGTCGTGGACGTGCGCGGCAACCGAGGTGGGCACGTCTCGGGGTTGCTGCTGGAGAAGCTGGCCCGGCGCCGGATCGGGTACGACTTCGCCCGCTGGTCCGCCCCCCAGCCCTACCCTCCCGAGTCGCCCGCCGGCCCCCTGGTGGCGCTGACCAACGAGTCGGCGGGATCGGACGGCGACATCTTCTGCCATGCCTTCAAGCTGTTGGGGCTGGGTCCGTTGGTGGGGAAGCGGACCTGGGGCGGGGTGATCGGGATCTGGCCGCAGCATCGCCTGGTGGATGGCACGGTGACCACCCAGCCGGAGTTCTCGTTCTTCTTCGACGACGTCGGCTGGGAGGTCGAGAACCGGGGGACCGACCCGGACATCGAGGTGGACAACGCCCCTCAGGACTACCGCGATGGCGTCGACCGGCAGCTGCAGCGGGCGGTGGAGGTGGCCCTGGAGCTGATCGAGCAGCGTCCACCGCACCGCCCCCGGCCCGGGGATCGTCCTCGTCGTTCCCTCCCCCGCCTGGGGCCGCGAGCCGGGGCGCCGCGAGGGCGAGCGGGCTGACCACCGCTCGCTCCCTGGCTCGCCGCCATGGGGGCCCGCGGGGATCGGGCAGGGGCGGGCCCCACGGATCCGCGGCCGCCGCCGGCACCTTCGCCGCGCGCTGTTGGGAAAGACCTGGCGGGGGCTCGACCGGCGGCGCGGAGGGGTGCGCGCAGGATCGGGGGGGCGCCGGGTTGGGCGGCTTTCGGGCCTCGAGGTGGTGAGCCATTGGCCTCTCGAGCCGAGACGGTCCCCGGGGAGTCGCGCTCACCTCCGGCCAGCTCGGCGCCGGCACCGACCACGGAGCGCCGGGCTTCGATCCGCTGGCCACCGATGGAGCCCTTCCTGCCATCAGCCCTGGCCTTCCTGGGACCTCGCGCCGCTCAAGCGCTGATCGGTGCCAGGGGGCCCTTGCCCGGCCGCCCCGCGGCCCTTGCGCCGCTGGCCTCGGTCTATAGTCCCTCTATCGTGAGCAACCTTGAGCTGCTGCGGCGGGGCATGGTGGGCGAAGGGCCCAGAGCTGGCTGGCGCGAGACCATCGGTGCCCACGTCGCCGAGGTAGAGGATGGTCGGGTGGTGATCGAGCTGGAGGTGCACGCCGGGCACCGGCAGGAGGGCGGCGTGGTCCAGGGCGGGATCATCACCCAGATCGCCGACGCGGCCATGGGCATGTCCCTCCTCACCCGGCAGCCCGACGACCAGGCCAACGTGACCATCGAGCTCAAGATCAACTTCCTGCGCCCGGTGGTGGAGGGACGGTTGCGGGCCGTCGGCCGGGTGGTGGAGATGCGCCGGGCCCTGCTCTTCAGCGAGGCGGACGTGCTCGACGAGGAGGGCCGGCTGGTGGCCAAGGCCTCCTCGACCTGCCTGGCGGTGCCAAGGCCGTGGAGGTGAGAGGGCAGCCCTCGCCCGCCCAGCGCTGGGTCGGCATCGAGGTCCGCTCCGTGGGCGAGGGTGAGGCGGTCTTGGAGCTATGCACCCGGCCCGAGATGCGGAACAGCGCCGAGATGGTGCATGGAGGCTTCATCGCCCTCCTCGCCGACTCGGCCATGGGGACCGCCATGGGCAGCCGCCTGCCCGATGGGGTGCGGCACCCAAGTTTCGACCTGAAGGTCAGCTTCATCGCCCCTGGCCGAATAGGCGAGCGGCTGCGCGCGGTTGCTAAGGTGATCCATTCGGGTCGGCGCACCGGCGTGGCCGAGTGCCGGCTCACGGGCGAGGATGGGCGCCTGGTCGCCACCGCCACCGCGACCTTCGCCATCCTCTCCTCGACATCCGATCAGAGCGAGGCGTAGAGGCGGCGAGCGTGGCCAGCGACAGCATCATCATCCGTGGGGCGCGGGAGCACAACCTGAAGGACATCACCCTCGCCATCCCGCGCGACCGCCTGGTCGTGTTCACCGGCCTCTCGGGGTCGGGGAAGTCGTCGCTGGCCTTCGACACCATCTACGCCGAGGGGCAGCGGCGCTACGTGGAGTCCCTCTCCGCCTACGCCCGCCAGTTCCTGGGCCAGATGGAGAAGCCCGACGTGGACGTGATCGAGGGGCTGTCACCGGCCATCTCGATCGACCAGAAGGGCACCTCGAAGAACCCCCGCTCGACGGTGGGCACCGTGACCGAGGTCTACGACCACCTGCGCCTGCTCTTCGCCCGCATCGGCCGCCCGCACTGCCCCAGGTGCGGGCGTGAGATCCAAAAGCAGACGATCGAACAGATGGCGGACCAGGTTGAGCAGCTGCCGGCGGGGACGCGGCTGATGATCCTGGGGCCGGTGGTCAGGGGCCGCAAGGGCGAGTACGAGCGCCTGCTGGAGGACATCCGCCGGCAGGGCTTCGTCCGCGTCCGGGTGGACGGCGCGATGTACGAGTTGGGGGAGCGGATCCCGCTGGAGCGATACAAGCAGCACGACATCGAGGTCGTGGTCGACCGCGTGGTGGTGGGGCCGAACCTGCGCACCCGGCTGGTGGACTCCCTGGAGACGGCGGCTCGGCTGGGCCAGGGCACGGTGCTGCTGGTGCCCGTCGACGGGGGGGAGGAGATCTCGATGTCGCAGGACTACGCCTGCCCCTACGACGGCATCAGCGTGCCCGAGCCCGAGCCCCGCAACTTCTCCTTCAACACCCCCCACGGAGCCTGCCCCGCCTGCACCGGGATCGGCTCCCAGCTGGTCGCCGACCCCGACCTGGTCATCCCCGATCCCTCGCGCTCGCTGCGCCAGGGTGCGGTCGCGCCCTGGAGCCGGTCGCAGTTCTTCTACCCGGAGCTGCTGGAGGCGGTCTGCGCGGCGGCGGGGATCGACATGGACCGGCCGGTGAGGGACCTCCCGCCCGAGCAGCTGGACCTGATCCTGCACGGGACGGGCGAGCGACCGATCCGCTTCACCTACCGCAACCAATACGGGCTCCGACGGCGGTACGACGCGCCCTTCGAGGGGGTGCTGGCCAACGTCCAGCGCCGCTACGAGGAGACGGACTCTGACTTCTTGAAGGCGGAGCTGGAGAAGTACCTGTCGGAGCGCCCCTGCCCGGCCTGCAAGGGGACCCGGCTCCGGCCCGAGTCGCTGGCGGTCACGGTGGCTGGTCGCAACATCGCCGAGGTCTGCGCCCTCTCCGTCACCCAGGCCATCGAGTTCTTCGATGGCCTGCGTCTGAGCGAGCGGGAGCGGACCATCGCCCGGGGCATCCTCAAGGAGATCCGGGAGCGGCTGCGTTTCATGATCGACGTGGGGCTCGACTACCTGACCCTCGATCGCCCGGCCACCACCCTCTCCGGCGGCGAGTCGCAGCGCATCCGCCTCGCCACCCAGATCGGCTCCAAGCTGATGGGCGTCCTCTACATCCTGGACGAGCCCTCGATCGGGCTCCACCCTCGCGACAACCATCGGCTGATCGAGACGCTGCTGCGGCTTCGGGACCTGGGCAACACCGTGATCGTGGTCGAGCACGACGAGGAGACGATCCGGGCGGCCGACTTCATGGTCGACATCGGGCCGGGGGCGGGGGAGCAGGGGGGGCAGATCGTGGCCGCCGGGCCGGTGTCCGAGGTCATGGCCCATCCCACCTCGTTGACCGCCGCCTACCTGCGTGGCGATCGACAGATCCCGATCCCGGAGCGGCGCCGGCCCGGGTGCGGCAAGAAGCTGGTCGTCAGGGGGGCCAGCGCCAACAACCTCAAGGGCATCGATGTCGAGATCCCCCTCGGCTGCTTCGTCGGGGTCTCGGGGGTCAGCGGCTCCGGTAAGTCCTCGTTGATCAACGATGTCCTCGCCCGCCGGCTGGCCCAGCACTTCTACCGGGCCAAGGCCAGGCCGGGCCCGCACCGGGCGATCGAGGGCCTCCAGCACCTGGACAAGGCGGTCGAGGTCGACCAGTCCCCGATCGGGCGGACGCCACGCTCCAACCCGGCCACCTACACCGGCGTCTTCACCTCCATCCGGGAGCTCTTCGCCTCCCTGCCCGAGGCCAAGGTGCGGGGCTACGGCCCCGGTCGGTTCTCCTTTAACGTCAAAGGGGGACGCTGCGAGGCGTGCCAGGGAGACGGCATCATCCAGATCGAGATGCAGTTCCTGCCCGACGTCTACGTGCCCTGCGAGGTCTGCCATGGGACCCGGTACTCGCGGGAGGTGCAAGAGGTTCGCTTCCGCGGGCACTCGATCGCCGACGTCCTGAACCTGACCGTGGACGAGGCGATGGAGGTCTTCGAGAACGTGCCTCGGATCGTCCGCAAGCTGAAGACCCTGCGGGACGTCGGGTTGGGCTACATCCGCCTCGGGCAGCCGGCGACCCAGCTCTCGGGTGGCGAGGCGCAGCGGGTCAAGCTCTCGACCGAGCTCTCTCGCCGCGACACCGGACGCACCATGTACGTGCTCGACGAGCCCACGACCGGGCTCCACTACCTCGACGTGGAGCGACTGCTCGACGTGCTCCACCGACTCGTCGATCAGGG
>DATGLL010000275.1:0-9318 GCA_035294145.1 Candidatus Dormiibacterota bacterium
GTGGGTGGCCGCTCGATGGTCCGATCAAGCAGGTGAGCAGGGGGGTGAGGAGATGGCGGGGGAAGGACGGCCCCCCAGGCGGCCGAACCTGAAGCTGCGGCGCCAGCGGCGGCTGCGGGGCTGGTCGATCGACGAGCTGGCGGACGAGCTGTGCCGGCTGGCGGGACGGCTGGGAGAGCCGCTCCCCGGGGTGAACGGCAGCATGGTGAGCCGCTGGGAGCGTGGGGTGCGCTCCCCGCGGCCGCGGTACGTGCGGCTGCTGTGCAAGCTGTTCGACCTCCCGGCCGACGAGCTCGGCCTGGTCGAACCTGACCACTCGCATTGGCATGGGCACGACGGTGGATACCCAGATATCGATGGCGATGGTCCGGTTGCTTTCGAGCATGGGGTGAGGCGACGCTCATTTCTGCGGGCCTTCGGCGTTGCAGGCATATCCATGCTCTTCGGTTCCCTGGGTCAGCTCGGGTCGTCGGTCGAGGCTTCGAGCCCAGGAGGTTCGGCTGCTGTCTGGGAGAAACTGGTCGCCATATTGGCCGAATGTTGGCGCACAACCTCTCCACAACTCTTACTACCGATGGTGGACTACATCTCAGGCGTTCTCACGAGCTCTCCCGGAGGAGTCCTCCCATTTCCAGCTGTGGAGCGACTGCGGTTTCGATCGGAGCTTGCATTGCTGACAGGATGGATCGCGTTCAGAATGGAGAATCGCGGCGACGCTCGTGCCTGCTGGCGGCATGCTCTGGAATTGGCACGGGGGGCTGGAGATCGAGATCTCGAGGCCTTCACCCTGGTGGGCAGAGTTCCCTTTATTCAGGGATCTCGACCGGTCTCGCATGTTCCTGGCCGGCCGCGATGGATCTGCTGAACGCTGCGGATTCGCTCCAACCCCGTTCGCTCGCGGTTCGCGTCAGGATGCTGGCTCGCCGAGCCGAGGAGCACGCGGTTCGTGGCCGTGAGCGAGAGTCCCGAGAGGATCTCGAGCATGCCGAGCGCTTGCGAGCTGCGCCCGTCGCATGCGTCGATGATCGACTTGGCCACTGGGGCAGCATCCGACTCGATGGTTACCGAGGCAGCTGCGCCATCCTCCTCGGCTGTGGGAGCGAGGTAGTCCACCTTCTCGAGGGCGCTCTTCGAGGCGTCCCCTCCGCTCTGGATCGCTCGCTCCTGCTGGCGGATCTCGGTGCTGCCCATGCCCAGGCCGGAGCGGTGGACGCTGCCAGCGAGTCGCTGATCGAGTCCGTATCCCTGGCGGCGGAGGCGCATGCTTTCGAGTTCGTGCAGCGCGCGGTCGGGGTACGGCAGCGGCAGCTTGCGCGGTGGTCGCACGAGCCCGCGGTACGGCAATTGGACGAGGTCCTGGCGGAGGCACGCTGATCTCTGGAAGCGAGAATGGGCTGCGACCATCTTCGTGAACGAGGTGCCGGCACACTGGTCGCGGCTGCGGCCGGAGATGCGCTGGGGGCTCCCTTCGAGGGAGGTCTGCCGCCTCCCGGATGGGCCGATCTGGCCGGCGGCGGACCGAGAGATCTCGAGCCGGGCGAGTGGACGGACGATACCGCCCTGACGCTGGCGGTGGCCGAGGTCGCCGCGACCGGGATCGATCTCCGTCGGGATGAGGCACTGGACCGGATCGGTGACCGGTTCCTCGACTGGTACCGGGCCGGCGCCCCGGGGATCGGAGCGACCACTCGCCGGGCCCTCTCGCGAGCCAGGAGCGGAGCGGACCTGCGACGGGCCGCGGTGGCGCTGCCTCGACGGGCGTCGCGGTCGGCCAGCAACGGCGCCTTGATGCGGACGGCCCCGGTCGCCCTCGCTCACCTCGGCGACGACCCGGCCATGGCGGAGGCGGCGGTCGGGGTCGCCCGGCTGACGCATCCTGATGAGCTGGCGGCCGAATCGTGTGTCATCTGGTGCATCGCCATCGACCGGGCCATTCGGGAGGATCGGATCGATGGCGCCTGGGACGCGCTCGAGCAACTGCCGATCGGCGCTCGGCGCCGGTGGGGGCGATGGTTGGCCGAGACTCGCGAGCGGCCTGCGAGGAGCTTCCGACCGAATGGTCATACCGTGGCCTGTCTGCAGGCCGCGCTGGCCGCTGCGCTCCAGACACCCGGCTCGCGCCTGGCCGCCTCGCTGCGAGCCGCGGTCGAGATCGGGGACGACACCGACACCGTGGCCTGTGTGGCGGGTGCGTTGCTGGGAGCGCGCTGGGGTCGTAGCGAGATCCCGACCCGTTGGCGAGATCGATTGCACGACCGGTGGGGTCATACCGCCGATGACCTGGAGCGGCTGGCGTTCGCCATCGTCGATCGCCGCTCTGGGTGTGACGGAGGCGGTCGGGGTTCACGTGCTGAGGCACGAACGCGCGTATGACGCGATCGGACCAGGTACGCCGAGCCTCCCGACACATCCGGTGGTGGTCCGTGGGTGGCCGCTCGATGGTCCGATCAAGCAGGTGAGCAGGGGGTGAGGAGATGGCGGGGGAAGGACGACCCCCAGGCGGCCGAGCCTGAAGCTGCGAGGCTGGTCGATCGACGAGCTGGCGGAGGTCTACCTGACCTCGACTGCGGCCCGATCCGAGCTGCGGCGTCGGCGGGCGGAGCGAGATCGCGGCGATAAGGAACCAGCGACGGCATCAGCCCTCCAGGACGACGCCGCCGTGCCCGGCCACGCTCAGCCTCCGCGCAACCGCTCCAGCAGGTGGATCCGGTTCCCGTCCGAGCCGAGGAGGCTCCCACCGGACGCCGGTTGACGGTGCTGGCCCGAGCCAGCTCCACCGGCGGTCCTATGCCAACGGGCCAGCATCCCCCTCCACCACCTCGTCCGGAGCCACCTCCTGGCTTGCCGCCAGCCTCCTCAGCCTCTCGGCCAGGATCGCCCCTGGGTCGCCAGCTCCAGGACGAGAGCCGAGGCTTCAGCGTTCAGGAAGGGAATGAGCGGCACCGAGGCGCCTCCCCCGAAGGTTCCCCTCTCGTCCGCGAACAGCCCCGGCGGTGACCTTCCCTCGAGATCCCTCAGAAGGCTTCGCACCTCCTGGCAGGACCTCCAGGAGGGGTCCCAGAGCGTGAGCCAGAAGGGTGTCGCCCGCCACGCCATCCACTTGCGCAGACCGCAGGCGACGAAGCCACCGGCGCTCCCGACCCGCACGTAACGGCCGTGGCACCCGTGGCCGTTGACCACCCTCGGCCTGGAGCGGGCGAGCCGGTTCCCCGAAGCCTGCGCCTCGTCGCTCGGCGGCGGCCCTGAGCGACCACACCCGTCGTACGGCGGCGGGGGCGAGGGTCAGCGGCCGGCACCGTTCAGCCCCGGTCGCCGCGTCCCCGCACCTGACGGGCGATGGCCAGGATGCGGGGGCGGCCCGTGACCCGGAAGTCGAGTCCGTGGCGGAAGATCTCCGGGATCCAGCACTGATCTTCGTCGTCCTTGTACACCACCCCGTTCTCGGCCAGGATGTCGAGCTCCTCCCGCCTCAACCCCACCGTCTCGGCCAGGAAGGGGATCCTTCGGCGCTCGGCCGAGAGGCCACGCAGCTTGGCCAAGAGCCTCCCCACCACCAGGTTCTCGGCCTCCACGGCCTGGATCTTGGCCTGGCTGCACGCGGTCAGGGCCCGGCGCATGGCAACCGGGACCAGCAACCGGTCCGACCAGCGCTCGTCGTCGACCGAGAGCTTGGCCGCCTCCGCCAGGAAGGTGACCACGTCCCGGGCCTGGATCTCCTGGTTGAAGTCGGAGAGCGCGGCCAGCACCCAGGGGGTGGAGCGGGCCTCGCGCGACCCCGGACCTCCCATCTTGATCCCCCACAGGTGCTCCAGGTAGGGAGCCAGCCGCTCCGAGTCTGCTTCCACCACTTCTTCCCGGTCCAGCCCGGGGATGGCCTCTGCCTGGTGGCAGACCCAGAGGGCCAGTCTCAGCGCCTCCTCCGGGTTCCAGCGCAGCTCGTAGGCCCTGTAACGAGCCAGGAACTGGGACACGTTCTGCCGGATGGCGGCGTGCACCAGGTCGCGCCGGACGAAGACCAGCAGCCCGAGCGGGCGGCCGCGTAGGCCGCGCAGCCAGTCCAGGCAGTCGGTGAGCAGGACCCGGAGCGCCTGCTGCTGGGTCCGGCTGGTGTCGAAGTCCTGGAACAGGTCCTCCAGGCCGTCGACCAGGAAGACCAGGCTCTGGGTGCGGGCCAGCTCCGTTAATCGCTGCTCCACCTCGTCCGAACCGACCTCGAGGCCGGCGGCACGGGCCAAGGCCTGAAGCCAGATCTGGCGCCAGGTGCGGTCGGTGAGCTCCCCCCGGCCCAACTGCTCCTTGATCAGGTCCCGGATCTCCAGCCCCGTGGCCGGAGGTCCGCCCAGCTCGGTCGAGAGCCGGTCCCGCCACCGCTGGAGCCGCTCCAGGACCTCGTCGCTCAGGTTGGCCGACCAGAGCACGGGGCAGAAGCGGGACTCCAGGCTCACCTCCTGAAGGCCGGCGGCCCGGCCGAACTCGGCCCAGCGCTCCCGCCAGGTCATCTGGAGGAAGGTGAAGGTCTTGCCCAACCCCTTGACCCCACCACCACCGCGATCGGGGGCTCGGTGCGGTGTGCGCTCAGGAGGTTGCGGAGGGAGGTGGTGGGCAGGAAGCTCCCGACGGTGGTGGTCTCGGCCAGCACCAGGCCGGCCGCCCGCTCGGCCAGCCGGCGGCGGTTGCGCAGGGTCTCGACCTCGGCTTGGCGCCTGGCCTCGGGTACCTTCTCGACCTCGACCACCGCTGACCGGATGGTCTCCACCAGCTCCTCCAGGTCCAGGTACCCGGCAAGCCTCGAGCGCCGAACCAGCGATACGGTCTCGTCCCAGCGGGCCGGCAGGACGAGCAGGTGATCGGAGAAAGGGACCAGCAGCGGTCGTGCGGTCAGGTCGGCGTCCACCACCTGATCCTCACCCACACTGGCGGCCGGCGGCAGCGTCTCGGCCAGGACGTCGCGGAGCCGGGCGGCGGCGTCCCGTACCGCCGCCTCGTGGAGCAGCTCCTGGAACTGGGTCAGGACGGCGACGCTGGGGGGGTCGGTTTCCCGGGCGGACGGCGCCCGCCGGCTGATCTCTTCCACGAGCCGCAGGGTTCCCTCCAGCACCTGGCCGCTGGGGGTGGTGACGAACACCCGCTGCACCCGGGGATCGAGCAGGACCGGCGCGCTCAGCTCGCTGGCGCCCGCCCTCAGATCGACCACCACCACCCGCGCCCCCACCTCCGCCGCCAGCCGGGCCAGGGACTCGGTCACGAAGTACGGCGAGCGCTGCGGGGTGAGCAGGTCCACCGGCTCGATCCGGGGCGGACGCAGGACGGACGCCCGCCGGGTGGCCGGCATCACCACGATGCCGTCGAGCATCTGGTTGGGCAACAGCCACGCCCCCAGCTCGAGCGCCTCCGCCGCCGCACCCTCCTCAGAGCCGTGGAGGAGGGCCAGGAAGTCCTCGTAGGCGAACTCCAGCCGCTGCCCCTGGGCCTCCAGCATCCAGGTGATGCCCGGAGCCTCCAGGTCGGCGTCGAGCAGCAGCACCCGCTCCCCACGACCGGCCAGGGCCTCAGCCAGCGCCACGGCGAGGAGCGTCCGCCCGACGCCCCCCTTGAAGGCGTGCAGGGCCACGACCTGGACGTCGCCCGCGAACGTGTCCGTCTGGGGTCGGGGGAGGGGATGGGCGAGGTCGGAGACCGTGCGACGCTCCCGGAACCGGGGCACCCGCCGCACCTGGGGTCGCTCCTCGACGATCGACACCGGCAGCATCCGACCGGGCCGAGGTTCGCGCCCCGGCCGATCCTCGAGCAGGACGGCCAGGGGCTCCCGGCACAGCCGATCCCCAAAGGTGGCCCCCAGCCAGTCCACCACCTCGGATTCGACCGTGCCTGGGTCGACGTACAGCTCCAGGCCGTCCCAGAAGGCGTCGGCCCCAGAGAGCCAGCCCGGCCAGCGTCCCCGCTCGGCGAGCACCGCCAGCAGCTCCTCGACGTCGACCCAGGTGAACAGCCGCTCCGGCAGGGGGAGGTCCCGTGCGCTCATCTTCCCAGCATCTCCGCGCAGCGCTCGCACAGCCGTCGCAGCGCGGCCACGACCTCCTGCTCGCACCCCGCCTCGAGACGAGCGCCGTACCGCCAGGCTTGGTGCAGGTCGTCGATCGCCACCGTCGCGCCGTCATCCTGCCCCGGGCCGCCACGACCGCGCGTCCGGCACCCTCGGAGCCCCGAGTCGGGGAGCCGCAGCTCCTTGGCCAAGGCCCGTAGATCGTGGTGGCGCAGCTCGGCTGGGAGCTCGCCGCTGTGGCGCAGCTTCCGCCGCCTCGGCAGCTCGGCCTTGAGCCCGCACTCCACCGCGTAGAAGAGGAGGAGCCGGCTTGAGGGGGAGCCCTCGGGCAGGCAGGCCGCGCTCTCTCAATGAGCCCGACAACTCGCCCGCAGGGCTTGCCAGCTCACCTCGGCCGCCATCGCCCCGGCTGGGCGCACAGAGGCCCGGCGACCGCCCGAACGCCCCCGGCCACGCCTCAGCCTCCGCGCAGCCGCCCCAGCAGGTAGATCCGGTTCCCGTCCGGGTCGAGGAGGCTCGTCGCCCTGGCCCCCCAGGGCTGGTCGGCCGGCTCCGACTCCAGGCTCAGCCCCACCGCCCTCAGCCGCTCGGCGACGGCGTCGACGTCCCCCACCCAGAGGGAGACGTGATCGAAGCCGGGCGGGTTGCCGGTCATGGAGGGATCGCGGGCCGCGGTCGCCCGGGAACGGGTCTGGAAGAGCCAGAGGCGCGCCCCGCCCGCGGCCACGGTCGCCGAGGGCGTCTCCGCCTCGCGATCCTCGACCTCGAAGCCCAACGCCCGGTAGAAGGCGAGGGCGCGCTCCAGGTCGGTCACGACCACGCCCACGTTGTCGATGCGCTCGACCACGGAACCCGCACCATACCTCACCCGTCCCCGCTTCCGCCCCCCGGTATCGTGCCGGCGCGGTTGAGGCGCAGGATGCCCAGGGCCACGGCCAGCGTCGCCGCCGAGACCAGGACCAGGGCCGCGAAGACCAGGTGGAGCCCCTGGTCCAGCAGCGGCCGGGCCTGGGCCGCGACCGGGCCCCCGATCTGGAGCGGGTTGGCGAGCAGGGCAGGGTTGAGGCCGTGGGCGGGCGCCGCCGCCCGCACCCGCCAGTCGAGGAGCATGCCCAGCAGCGAGACCCCGATGGCACCGCCGATGGTCCGAGAGAACTGGTTGAGGGCGGTGACGGCGCCCCGCCGGGACCAGCCCACCGCGCCCTGGAGGACGATCAGCAGGGGCGTCTGCAGCTGGCCCATGCCCAGGCCGACCAACCCCGAGGCGAGGCCGACCCAGACCGGCCCCATCGCCGCCGGCACCAGTGCCAGCAGGAGGCTGCCGGCGAGCATGGAGAGGGCGCCGCTCACCACCAACCGGTGGTAGCCGACCCGCAACAGGACCCGGCCGGCGGCGATCGCGCCCGCCGTCCAGCCGAAGGAGGCCGGGGTCAGGACCAGCCCAGCGGCGAAGGCGCTGCCGCCCTGCACGGCCTGGACGTAGAGGGGCACGAAGGCGCTCTGAGCGAACATCAGGGCGCCGGCCAGGATGGCGGCGACGGTGGCCGGGCCGACCAGGCGGTCGCCCAGGAGGTCGAGAGGGACGGTCGGGTGGGTGGAGCCCCGCTCCACGAGCACGAAGCCCACCGAGGCCGCGATCCCGCCTGCCACCAGGGGCCAGAGCGGCCGGGCGCCGGCGCCGGCTCCGAGGCCGGCCAGCAGTGCCCCGATCCCCAGGGTCAGGAGCGTCGCCCCGAGCACGTCGACCCCGTCACGCGCTCGCTCCCTGGGGTGGTCACGGTGGGACCAGAGCAAGGCCGCGGCCACCATCCCGATGGGGAGGTTGACCTCGAAGATCCAGCGCCAACCGACGGTGGAGACGAAGAGCGCGCCCAGCAAGGGGCCCGCCAGGGCCGCCACCGCCCAGACCGAGCTGAAGAGGCCCTGGAGCCGGGCCCGTTGCCGAAGCGGGAAGAGGTCCCCGACCACGGTCAGCGCCACCGGCTGCAGGCAGCCGGCCCCGATCCCCTGCAGGCTCCGGAAGAGGACCAGCCAGAGCATGGCCGGCGCCGCCCCACAGAGGAGCGAGCCGAGGACGAAGACCGCCATCCCGATCAGCAGCACCCGGCGCCGGCCGTGGAGATCGGCCAGGCGCCCCCAGAGGGGCACGGTGGTCGTGCCCGTGAGCAGGTAGCCGGCGATCACCCATGGGTAGAGCGAGAAGCCGCCCAGCTCCCTGCCGATCGTGGGCAAGGCGGTGGCGACGATCGAGCTGTCCATGGCCGCCACCAGCAGCGCCACCATCAGGCCGGCGGTGACTCGCACCCGCCGGGGGGTCCAGGGCAGGTGCTCACGGTCCGAGATGGAGGAATCGAGGCCCATATCTCGATCATCTGGCCCCGAGGCCGGCTCTGCAGCGCCGCTCAGCCCGCCGCCCGGCATCGATCCGCCATCCGGCCGGCGGGGCCGAGGTGAAGGCAGGGGAGGCCAATCACGCCGTGGTTGTCGCCCTCGATCAGCCGGAACTCGGCCCAGCCTCCTGGGCCGGCCGCCGCTGGCATTTTCCCCTCGCCCCGGTCTGAGCGTGCTTCACGAACTTGCGCACGGTCAGCGACGACCAGGGTCAGGTCTCAGCTACATCGTAGGCGCCGGCCAGAGCCCCTCCCGCCCTCAACCATGGTTCGAAGGCCACCGCCCGCGGCACCGAGCGCCTGCCCAAGCTGACGCCCACCGACCCCACCTGGTTGAGCTCGGGACGATCGGCCAGGCGGTCGATCCACGCCCGGAGGCGGCGGAGGTTCCCGGGCAGCGCACCACCTCGACAAGAGCCCGATTCCCGTCCCCAGGAAGGCTAGGGGCTGCAGGGCCCGCTGCCGCTCACAGGCCTCCCGGTCCCGCCACACCTGCGCGGAGCATCGCCGCCAAGGCAGGGGTCCTCTCCCATCCAGGGGCGAGCCGGCGAAGCCGACCTCCAGCTCGGCATCCCCGTCCGGCCTCCTGTCTCCTCCTTCAGCTCTCCCCCGGCTCCCGCCCAGGCAAGGCAGCGAGGAGTCGACGGTGGTGCAGGCCAGGGAGGATACGACCACGACGCCAGGCACAGGCCAGCTGGGGGTGACCTGGGTACGGCGCCCCTGCCCCTGGACCAGGGTCCGAAGCCGTTGCCGCTGAGTAAGCGATAGTCTCATACGGCACCCCTCACGGGGTTGCCCTTGCGGGCTTCGCGCTTCCTCGCCGCGTGCCCGAGAAGCCCGGGTCTTACCGCGGCTCTGCGCTTCACGAAGGCTCCAACTGAGCCT
>DATGLL010000276.1:0-8697 GCA_035294145.1 Candidatus Dormiibacterota bacterium
GCCGCCGGCGCCGCGCCCGGCCGGTCGCGGGTCGGTGAGCCGGCGGATGGCCGCCCGGCCCGCGCGCCGCGTCAGGGACGGGCGAAGCCGGCGGCGAGCCTCTCCCAGGTGCGCTCCAGGTGCTCGTTGATCACCTTGACCTCTCCGAGGACGGGGAGGAAATTGGTGTCTCCGTTCCAGCGGGGCACGACGTGGACGTGCACGTGGTCGGGGATGCCCGCTCCCGCCACCCGGCCGAGGTTGACGCCGACGTTGAATCCCTCGGGCTTCATGAGCGCCTGCAGGACCTCCAGCGACCGCCGGACCAGGCGCATGAGGGCCAGCGTCCGGTCGTCGTCGAGTTCGGTGAGGCTGCTGGCGTGGTGCCTGGGGGCGACCATCAGGTGTCCGTTGTTGTATGGGAACCTGTTCATCACGACCATGGCCCCTTCCTCCCGCCACACGACGAGGTTGCGGCGATCGTCGTCCGCCGGCGCCGCCCAGAGGCGGCAGAAGAGGCAGCCGGGCAGGGCGGGACCCTCGATGTACTCCATGCGCCAGGGTGCGTAGAGGTTCCGCATCGTTTCGACGCTAACATGTGAAGTTCCCATGGCGGTGACGAAGCGGCGCGGCTACGTGCCTCAGGACATCGAGCCCAAGTGGCAGCGCATCTGGCAGGAGCGCGGCGTGCTCAGGGCCGCCGATACCTCCGACCGGCCCAAGTACTACAACCTGGTGATGTTCCCGTACCCGAGCGGGGACCTGCACATGGGCCACATGCGCAACTACGTGATCGGGGACCTCTACTCACGCTTCCAGCGCATGCGCGGCTACGAGGTGCTCAACCCCTTCGGATGGGATGCCTTCGGCCTGCCGGCCGAGAACGCCGCCATGAAGGCTGGCATCCATCCTGAGACCTGGACCCGCGACAACATCGCCCGGGCCAAGGAGCAGCTGGCGATGCTGGGGGTCCTGTACGACTGGAGCCGTGAGGTCACCACCTGCGATCCCTCCTACTATCGCTGGACGCAGTGGCTCTTCTTGCTCTTCTACGAACGTGGGCTGGCCTACCGGGCCATGGCTCCCGTCAACTGGTGCCCGGTCGACCAGACCGTGCTCGCCAACGAGCAGGTGATCTCGGGCCGTTGCTGGCGGTGTGGGGCTGCGGTCGAGAAGCGTGACCTGGAGCAATGGTTCCTGCGCATCACCGCCTACGCCGATCGTCTCCTCGACGACCTGGCCCTGTTGGAGCACTGGCCGGAGAAGGTCCGGGTCATGCAGGCCAACTGGATCGGGCGTAGCCACGGTCTGGAGGTGGACTTTCCGGTAGTCGGCCTCGAGCACGAACGGCTCCGGATCTACACCACCCGCCCGGACACGTTGTTCGGCGTGACGTTCATGGTCCTTGCGCCCGAGCACCCGCTGGTGGAGTCGGTGACGACCGCCGAGCATCGCGGGGAGGTCCAGGCCTACGTTGAACGCGCCCGGCGGGCGAGCGAGATCGATCGCCTCTCGACCGAGCGGGAGAAGACCGGGGTCCCTACGGGCGGGTTCGCCGTCAACCCCCTGAACGGGGAGCGGGTGCCGATCTGGGTGGCGGACTACGTGCTGATGAGCTATGGCACCGGGGCCATCATGGGGGTCCCTGGTCACGACCAGCGCGACTTCGAGTTCGCCCGACGCTTCGGGCTGCCCGTCCGAGAGGTGATCGCGCCTCCCTCGGGGCCGCGTGGCGAGCTTGAGGAGGCCTATGTCGAGCCGGGCGTGATGGTCAACTCCGGCCCCTTCTCGGGCTTGGACAGCCGTGCCGGCTTCGACGCCGTCGCCGACCATGTGGAGCGGCTGGGCATCGGCGCGCGCAGCACCAAATACCGGCTGCGGGACTGGCTGATCTCACGCCAGCGCTACTGGGGCTGCCCCATCCCCATCGTCCACTGCGGCTCCTGCGGGGTGGTGCCGGTGCCAAGGGAGCAGCTGCCGGTGCTGCTGCCCCGGACCTACCGACGCCTGGCCGAGCTGCCCGAGTTCTACGAGACCTCGTGCCCGGCCTGTGGCCGACCGGCTCGGCGCGAGACCGACACCATGGACACCTTCATCGACTCGTCCTGGTACTTCCTGCGCTACACGAGCGCGCACGAGGAGGCCCGGCCCTTCGACCCTGAGCTGGCCAACCGATGGATGCCGGTTGACCAGTACACCGGCGGCGTCGAGCACGCCATCCTCCACTTGCTCTACTCGCGGTTCTTCCAGAAGGTTTTGCACGACGCCGGGCTGGTCGAGGCCAGCGAGCCCTTCACCCGCCTGTTCACGCAGGGGATGGTGAAGCGGGGTGGACAGGTCATGTCCAAGTCCCACGGGAACGGGGTGGCCCCCGACGACCTGGTCCGCCGGGAGGGGGCGGATGCCGGTCGTGTCTACGAGATGTTCATCGCCCCGCCCGAGGACGATGCCGAATGGACCGATGAGGCGGTGTCGGGAGCGGTCAGGTTCCTGCAACGCGTCTGGCGCCTGGTGCTGGAGCCGGAGGGCTTCCCCGGGACCGGTGGCGGGGCCGACCCCGTGCTGCTGCGTCGCCGCACCCACCAGACGATCCAGCGGGTGACCGCGGACTACGAGGGCTTTCGCTTCAACACCGCCGTGGCCGCGCTGATGGAGTTCGCCAACGTCATGCAGGACTACCTGCAGCGAGGCGGCGAGCGGGGAGCGGCGTGGGAGGAGGCGGTGCGAACCATGATCCTGCTGCTCCACCCCATGGCCCCGCACATCACCGAGGAGCTCTGGGAGCGGCTCGGAGGGAAGGGGTTGTGCGCGGACGCCGCCTGGCCCACGGCCGATCCCGAGCTGGCCGCCGAGCCGGAGGTGACGCTGGTGGTCCAGGTCGGGGGACGGGTGCGGGATCGTCTCCAGGTGGCGGCAGGGTTGGACGAGCGCGCCGCCACCGAGCGGGCGCTGGCCAGTGAGGCGGTACGGCGCGCCCTCGGTCGGGACCGGCCGACCCGCGTGATCTACGTGCCGGACCGGCTGATCAACCTCGTGCCCTGAGCGACCCGGCCCGTGCCGATCTCTCGAGAACGGTGACGTCGCCTGCACGGCGGCCGTAGTCTGAGTGGGGCTCGGGGAGGCCGAGCCGCGGTGCAGGTTCTGTAAAGATGTGGCCTCGCGCCTCTGCGGCGGGGTCGCTGGAGGGGAGTTCGCACCTGATGCGCGCCATCATCCGCTGGTGCCTGGGCAACCGGGCGGTCGTGATCGTGTTCGCCGCGATCCTCATGGCCGGTGGGGCCTTCAGCGCCACCCGGATCGATGAGGAGCTGCTGCCCTCGATCCAGCTCCCCACCGTGTTCATCTTGGTCCCCGACCCTGGGGCCGGCCCCCAGCAGGTGGACCGCGACGTGAGCCAGCCCTTGGACGCCGGGCTGGCGGGGTTGCCCAGGGCCACCCACGTCACCAGCACCTCCTCCCAGGGCTACTCGGAGGTGGTGGTGGAGTTCGACCTCGACTCGTCGCTGCAGCAGGACCTGGACGCGGTGAACCAGCGGCTCGACCAGATCCAGCTCCCGGCCGGCGCCGGCCGGCCGGTCGTGCAGACCTTCGACTTCAGCTCGGCGCCGTCGATGACCTACTCGCTGGCGGCGAGGGATGGCGACCTGGCCCGTGTCACCCAGGAGGCCAACGACGTCATCGAGCCCGCCTTGCGTGGCGCTCAGGACGTGGCTCAGGTCAAGGTCTCAGGTGGGGCACAGCGGGTGGTGGAGATCACGCTCGATCCGCTCCGGCTGGCGGCGCATGGGATCTCGGTGTCGCAGGTCGAGCAGGCGCTGAGCGCGGCCCAGGTTGACCTCCCCGCCGGCGAGTCGCTCGAGGGCGGGCGGTCGCTGCCGGTGACGGTCCATGGCCAGCTGCGGACCTTGGCCGACTTGAGGTCGTTGCCGGTGGCGACGCCTGCCCCCATGGCCGCGGGGATGCCTCGAACGGCGGGCCCACCGCCGCCGGTCCTCCTCCAGGATGTGGCCAGCGTGGAGGAGACCTCGGTCCCGGTCAATGGCCTGTCGCGGACCGATGGTCTGCCCTCTCTCGAGATCCAGATCATCCCAACCCCGAACGGCAACGCCGTTGCGCTCTCGAATGACGTCCGCCATCGGATGGCAGGTCTTCACCTGAGCCCCAACGACGAGCTGAAGCTCACCTACGACGCGGCCGACGACATCCGCGCCTCGCTGGACGACCTCATGCTCGAGGGCCTGCTCGGCGCCTTGCTGGCGGTCCTGGTGATCTTCCTCTTCCTCCGAAGCCTGCGGGCGACGCTGGTCACCGCCGTCTCCCTGCCCACCAGCGTGCTGGTCGCCGTGCTGGGGACGGACCTGAGCGGCTACTCGCTCAACGTCCTCACCTTGGCCGGCCTGACCATCGCCGTTGGACGCATCGTGGACGACGCGATCGTGGTCCTTGAGAACAGCTACCGGCACCTCCAGAGCGGCGAGCCCCCCCTGGAGGCGGCCGTGAACGGGGCCGCCGAGGTGGCCTCCCCCGTGATCTCCAGTACCCTGGCCACAGTCGCCGTCTTCCTCCCCATCGGGGTGGTGGGGGGCATCGTCAGCCGCTTCTTCCTCCCCTTCTCGGTGACCGTCACCATCTCGCTGCTGGCCTCGTTGCTGGTCGCCCTGACCGTGATCCCGGTCCTGGTCAGCCTGGTCCTGCGTCGGCCGACCATCGCCCCCGTGGCCACTTCGCCCTCGGCCGGGCCGACGGGGCTGCTGGCCCGGCGCTACTGGCCGCTGCTGACCTGGGTCCTCGATCGACCCTGGCGCAAGGCGGGGGTGCTGCTGGTGGCCTTCGGCCTGCTGGCCGCTTCGCTGGCGACCCTGGCCGTCCTCCCCCGGAACTTCCTCGACCTCGGCGGCTCGACCCAGCTGACGGGCACGGTGACGTTGCCCCCAGGCACCACGGCCCAGGAGACGGACGCGCGTCTCCTGCCCTTCGAGCGAGCGGCGATGGCCGACCCAGCGGTGCAGACGGTGCAGACGTCCATCGGCAGCTCCGACTATGGGGCCTACACTGCGGCCGCGAACCCCAACGTGGCCCTCCTCTCGATCCGCCTCCACCGCAAGGCCGATGCTGCCCAGGTCGCCGACCGCTTGCGGCGACGTCTGGACCGTCTCTACGGGTCGGGGAACGCGCAGCTGGCGGTGGCGTCCTTCGGGCCGAGCTCCAACGGCTTCCAGGCCAAGCTGAGCGGTACCAACCCCGCTGCCCTCCAGCGGGCCTCGGACGCTGTGGTGGCGGAGCTGTCCCGTGATCGCGAGCTGACCAACGTCAAATCCAGCCTAGCCGCCGCCAAGCCCGAGCTGGATGTCGCCGTGGACCCGGCCCGGGCGGCAGCGCACGGCCTCACCCCGCAGGCGGTGGCTTCTGCCCTGGCCGCCGCCCTGGGCACCCAGGAGGTCGGTTCCCTGGGGACCGAGGCCCTCCAGCTCCGGCTCGATCCTGCCAGCGTCACCGCCGATCGTCTGGCGTCGCTGCCGATAGCTCCGGGGACGACCTTAGGGGAGGTGGCCACCATCACTCACACCATGGCCCCCGCCACCGTTACCCGGGCGGACGGGGCTCAAGAGGTGACGGTGACCGCCGATGTGGTCGTCCCTGACACCCAGGGCGCGATCCAACGTGCCACGAGCCGCCTCGACCGGCTCTCCCTGCCAGCCGGCGTCAGCCTCGACTCGGGCAGCTCCAACCAGGATCTGGAGCGGGCCTTCACCCAGATGACGATGGCGATCGGGGTCGCGGTGGCGATCGTCTTCGTGATCCTGATCACCTTCTTCCGCTCCTTGGTGACCCCGTTCGTGATCCTGCTCACCATGCCGCTGGCGTTGATCGGCAGCTTGCTCGCCCTCTATGCCTTTCGGCAGGCACTCGGGCTGCCGGCGCTGCTGGGCGTCCTCATGTTGCTGGGGATCGTGGTCTCCAATGCCATCCTGCTCATCGACTTCGTCGAGCGGAATCGCTCTGGCCACGAGCTCAACCAGGCGCTGGCTCTGGCCGGTAGCGTTCGGATACGGCCCATCCTGATGACGGCCCTGGCCACCATCGTTGCCCTGGTGCCGGTGGCCTCGGGGCTGAGCACGGCCGGGGGCGGGGGGCTGATCTCGCAGCCGCTGGCGCTGGTGGTGGAGGGCGGCCTGATCAGCTCGACCTTCCTCACCCTGGTGGTGATCCCGGTCGTGTACTCGATCTTGCGCCGCCGCCCGGGCGGCAGGACGAGGACGGTCGGATGAAGGCTGGGCGGCCGGGCCGGGCGCGTCGCTCGCCACGGGCGCGATAGAGTTGGGTCCCGATGAGCATCCTGACCGACCGGCTCCGTGAGCAGCTGAGAGAACGCTTCGCCCAGCGCCTGCAGGGTCCAGTCCAGCTCATCTTGTACACCCGGCCGGGGAGCGGTCGCTTGATCCTGCCCAGCGGCCTCGGATGCCCGACCTGCGACGACGCCAAGCGGATGGCTGAGGACCTCGCCGCCGCGGCGCCCGAGCGGATCCAGCTCGAGGTGGTGGACGTCAGCAGTGGGAGCGCCGAGGTGGCTGAGGTCCCGACCCTGACCGTCGGCGCCCCTGGCGAGGAGCCGCGAATCCGTTGGCAGGGGCTGCCCGCCGGCTTCGAGTTCGCCACCGTGGTGGACGCGATCGAGCGCGTCTCGACCGGTGCGCACGACCTGAGCCCAGCCAGCCTCCAGG
This sequence comes from Candidatus Dormiibacterota bacterium, assembly GCA_035294145.1. Classification (GTDB taxonomy): domain Bacteria; phylum Chloroflexota; class Dormibacteria; order Dormibacterales; family Dormibacteraceae; genus CADDZO01. Next base: position 6,702 of record DATGLL010000276.1, read on the forward strand.
GGCTGGCCGCGGCTCGGGAGCTGGTCGAGATCATGGTCTTCGCCACCCCTGGCTGACGCTATTGCCCCCAGGCCGTGAGCCTGGCCAACCGGATGGCCCTGGCCTCGCCGCTGGTCCGATCGACCACGATTGAGGCCGAGGAGTTCCCGGAGCTTTCGAGGGCGTTCGGGGTGCAGGGCGTCCCACGGACGGTGGTGAACCGACGTGGCGCCTTCGTAGGTGCCCTGCCGGAGGCACAGTTCGTGAGTACCGTCCTCCAGCTGGCGGGGGTCCCCATGCAGCCACCAGACCCCGGGGAGGGGAGGCCCGGATAGGCGTCCCGCAGGCGAAGCCACGATAGGAGTTGGCCTCCATCGACCCCTACCGTCCACACTGGGGTCGAGAAGGTTTGGCGTTGGACGGGTTGAGGAGGCCAAGCCATGGCTACCTACGTGACGCTGGCACGTTACACGCACGCCGGGATCCAGAGCGTCAAGGAAGGACCCTCGCGCTTGGAGCGGGCCCGCCAGATCGGGAGCTCGATGGGGGCCACCATCAAGGACTTCTACCTGACCATGGGGCGCTACGACATGGTGGTCGTGATCGAAGCGCCGGACGATGCCACGGTGGCGAGGATGCTGCTTGCCATCGGATCGGCCGGGGCGATCACCACCGAGACGCTGCGCGCCTTCCCCGAGCGCGAGTACCGCGAGATCATCGCCGCCCTCCCCTGAGAAGGACGGTGTGCCGCGATCCGAGCGCTGACCTTTGACGGGCCCATGCGGGTCCCGATGGCTGCGGTTCGCCGCCTCCCGTCCGCCATGGCCCAGAGGCGAATGCATGTTCGGGCTCCTGTCGACGTGGTAGGCTGATCGGGTCGTGTGCGGCCGCTTCGGACTCCTCCGGGGGCGTGGTGAGCTGGCCGAGGAGTTCTCCCATCTTGAGCCCGAGTTCGAGGTCGACGAGATCCGACCCCGTTACAACATCGCCCCCACCCAGCCAGTGCTCACGCTCCGGGTCGACGGCAACCGGGTGAGGGCCGGACACCTGCGCTGGGGAATCTCCCTTCCCTGGGCCGGTGAGAGACGCCTCTCGCAACTGATCAACGTGCGGGCCGAGACCGCGCTCCGACCGGGATGGTTCCGGGGCCTGCTCGAGCGGCATCGGGCACTGCTGCCGGCCAGCCACTTCTACGAGTGGCGCACCCTGCCCGGTCGACGTCGGCAGCCGATGCTCATCGGCCCCACTCAGGGCGAAGGTCTGGTGTTCGCTGGCCTGCTCGGCCGCTGGACGGACCGAGCCAGCGGCGAGATCGTGCCTGCGGTGACCATCCTCACCACCCAGGCCAACCAAGTGCTGAGGCCCATCCACGACCGGATGCCGGTGATCCTCCCTCCCACCAGCTGGGCGCGCTGGCTGGATTCAGGCACTGGGGCCGACGAGGTTGCGGACCTGCTCATGCCTTGCCCGGACGAGTGGTTGAGCACGAGGCCGATCAGCTCGCTGGTCAACGATGTCGCCAACGACGGGCCGGCGCTGATCGAGCCGCCGGGCACGGAGCTCGCACGCGAGGCCGGGGACCAGCGGTCGTAGCCGCACGGGCCGGCAGGCGATCGGCGTCGTGCGTCGCTCGCGATCCCAGACATGGGGATCAACCCATGGCCATCGAACCCGTCGCCGGGCCTTGGAGCGCGGATGGCAGCGCTGCCAACGGCTCTGGTTGTCGGCCGTCAGCTCGTTGAGCTCGCGGGGTCGATGCGGTTGCAGCGGCACCAGCGAAGAGCTTCGGGGAGCGCAGGACCGGGAGGCTCCTGCCGGCAAGCTGCCCCGGCGTCGATCTCCTCTCGGCCGCCCTGGACAGGCCATGCGAGGAGGACCGTTGCCGCTGAGTAAGCGATAGTCTCATACGGCACCCCTCACGGGGTTGCCCTTGCGGGCTTCGCGCTTCCTTGCCGCGTGCCCGAGAAGCCCGGGTCTTACCGCGGCTCTGCGCTTCACGAAGGCTCCAACTGAGCCT
>DATGLL010000277.1:0-28669 GCA_035294145.1 Candidatus Dormiibacterota bacterium
AGGCTCAGTTGGAGCCTTCGTGAAGCGCAGAGCCGCGGTAAGACCCGGGCTTCTCGGGCACGCGGCGAGGAAGCGCGAAGCCCGCAAGGGCAACCCCGTGAGGGGTGCCGTATGAGACTATCGCTTACTCAGCGGCAACGGATGGAGCAACTCCGGCCTCATCGTCGGGGGAGGGCAGGCACTGGTCGTCGACACCCTGTTCGACCTCCACCTGACCCGGGAAATGCTGCGGGCGTATGAGGGGGTCATGCCGCCCGGATGCCGGATCGAGACGGTGGTCAACTCCCATGCCAACGGTGACCACCACTTCGGCAACCAGCTGGTGCGGGAGGCCCGGATCATCGCCAGCCGGGCGACGGCCGAGGAGATGGGCGCCGCCCCTCCCTGGATGCTCCGCGACCTGCTGGAGGCAGCGCCACGGATGGGCGTCGAGGGTGAGTTCCTCCAACGCATCTTCGGGTCGTTCGACTTCAAGGGCATCACCCTGACCCCGCCGAACGAGACCTTCGAGGGAGAGCTCACGCTTCACGTCGGGGAGAAGGAGGTGCGGCTCTTGGAGGTCGGGCCGGCCCACACCCGCGGCGACATCATCGTGCACGTTCCGTCCGACCGGCTCGTCTACGCCGCCGACCTCCTGTTCGTGGGCCGCCACCCCATCGTCTGGGAGGGGCCAGTGGCGAATTGGGTCCGCGGACTCGACCTCCTCCTCGCCCTTGAGGCCGACGTCATCGTCCCCGGCCACGGCCCGCTGGCGGGCAAGCGCGAGGTGGCCGAGCTGAAAGGCTACTTCGCGTACCTCGAGCGCGAGGTCCGGGAACGGTACGAGGCCGGTCTGAGCACCATGGAGGCCGCGCTGGACCTCTCCCTCAGCGACTACGCCGCCTGGGGCGAGGCCGAACGCATCATCGCCAACGTGGAGGCGCTCTATCGAGAGTACTCGGGGGGGCCCCGAAGGACGGCGCCGGAGCTCTTCGCCGCCATGGCCGCCTTCGAGCGGGCACGCGCCAGGCCAGCAGGCTGAGCCCGGATCGGCCTGGGCGAGCCCGACGCCCGGGCGGCGCCGGGCTGGTCCCATCCAGCCACGGTCCCGACAGGTGGTGAGGCTAGGCCGGCTCCAGCTGCGGGCGAGGCGGAGCTGGAGCTCGTTCCCGGTTGACCACCAGCCCGGGACCGAACTACCCTTGCCTCAACCAGCGTGACGGGCGAGGAAGCCGGTGCGAATCCGGCGCGGTCGCGCCACTGTCACCGGGGAGTCCCTCCCAGGGGCCACTGCCGGCAGGTGGGAAGGCGGGAGAAGGGCGACGATCCGGGAGCCAGGAGACTCGCCGTCGCGATGACCGTAGTTCGGGACGCGTCATCCCGAGGAGGTTGACCATGGAGAGACGTACCGTGGCGGCTCGTGCCCAACGGGGTGGGCCACGACGGTCCTCGCCATCCGGCACGACGCTGGTCACCGACCCGACCGCTCGCTCCGCTCCCTTCCGCTGAGCCGAGCGCAAGGGGGGCGCGCCTCTCCCCCACGGAGCACCGCGGGGCCCGGCGGCCGCCTTCCACCGACGTCTCGACCACGACCGACGTGCGCTTGAGGCGCTCGGACGGTCGCTCGAGGGGATGCTGAACGTCAAGGAGGGATCGTCATGCGCGCAGACGCGGCAGCCACGGCGGGGGGCTCGCAGGGCCCGGTCGAGCGCTTAAGGCTCGCTCGACCCGACAGCCGACCGCCCTCGGCCAGGAGGGTCTCCCCACGTCGACCAATCCCCCCGGCGCCGATCCCACCGGGCGAGGGCCCCGCCGCCCGGGGTGCCGGAGGGCGAGGGCAATGATCGCCCGGCTGCGGCTGCTCATGCGCTCCTTCGACCGTGGGGAGCGGAGACGCCTGGGCGCTTTCTATGCCGTCATCCTGCTGCTCCACGTCGTCGGGTGGGGCCTGCTGCTGACCTACGGCGCCAACCGGTCGGCGTTCGTGGGCCTGGGCTTCATCGCCTACACCTTCGGACTCCGCCACGCCTTCGACGCCGATCACATCTCGGCCATCGACAACACCACCCGCAAGCTGCTGCAGGAGCGCCGGCGGCCCGTCGGGGTCGGCTTCTTCTTCTCCATCGGCCACTCGCTGGTGGTGCTGTTGATCGCGTTGCTGCTGGCCCTGACGGTGCGGGCAGTCACCCAAGACCTCGTCGGCGGTCGGGGCGAGCTCCACGACCTGGGCGGGCTCATCGGCACCGCTGTCTCCTCCCTCTTCCTGCTCTTGATCGGGGCCCTCAACCTGACCATCCTGGTCGACACCGCCAGGACCCTGCGGAGGGTTCGGGCCGGCGCCGATCCGCATTGGGAGCCATCGACCGCGCTGCCGCCGGGGGGCGCGCTCACCTGGCTCTTCGGACGGCTGTTCCGGCTCGTGGACGCCAGCTGGAAGATGCTGCCCATCGGGTTCCTCTTCGGGCTCGGGTTCGACACCGCCACCGAGATGGGCCTGCTCGGCATCTCCGCCGGAGCCGCGGCTAGGGGGATCTCCTTCCTGGCCGTGCTCGCGCTGCCGATCGTGTTCGCCGCCGGCATGTCGCTCGTGGACACCACCGATGGCGCCTTCATGGCCAAGGCCTACGCATGGGCCTTCTCCAACCCGATCCGGAAGATCCTCTACAACCTGACCGTCACCTCCCTCTCCGTGTTCGTCGCTGTCTTCGTCGGCCTGATGGAGGCGACCCAGATCCTGGCTCAGGTGCTCGGGCTCCAGGGACACGTGTGGGCCCTGGTCGCCGGCCTCGACTTCGAGACCCTGGGTCTCCTCATCGTCGCCGCCTTCGTCGTCACCTGGGCTGGATCGTTCGTGTTCTACCGCCTGGCCCGGGTCGAGAGCCGGTCGGGGCACGATCGAGGGGGCAGGGTCTGAGCCAGACCCGACGTCGGGCATGGTCGGCCTGGGGGACCCCATCGGGACGGGTTCCGATGGGAGCCCCTGGGTGGGGACCCCGCCCGTAGGCTCAGTTGGAGCCTCTGTGAAGCGTGGAGCCGCGGTCAGGGGACCCCACGGGGCCGGCCTCGTGGGGTGCCCCGGGCGAGTACCTCGCCAGGTTGATCGCGGCGTGGTCATCGCGCCGGTGGCGCGCCTCACCGCCGTCACCCCTCCAGTGCTCGGCCCACCCGAGGTCCTGGACCAAGCCGCAGCCATGGCAGGTCCTCGAGCTGGCAAAGCACCGCTCGGCCTCCACCACCTCCGAGCCGTACCAGGGGGTCTGGTAACGGAGCTGCCGGCGGAGCTCGGCCAGGGCCGCATCGGCCGGTCCCCGGCGCCGCGCCCGCGCCCCCGGGATCCCCTTCTGGCGCAGCCTGCCGGCGGCGTCCAGCCCCTCCCCCACGATCCGGCCGTGGGGGGTGGCCAGCCGGGTGGTGAGCCGAGGGATCTCGTAGCGCCGGAGGGCGGCGAGATGGGCCTGGAGCCGGGCTCGACGCCGTTCCTTGCGCCGGCAGCGATTCGAGCCGCGCTGGCTGCGGGAGAGGGACCGGGAGCGCCGACGCGGCACGGTCAGGTCCCGGGCCAGCGGGGCCGGGTTGGGGACCCGCTCGATCACGCCCTCGGCGGTGGCCATGGTGGCCAACCAGCGCCCCCCGACATCGACCCCGACCCTCAAGGCCGGATCAGGGTGGCCCGGCTTGGGGGATCCCCACGAGGCCGGCCTGGGGACCCCATCGGAGCCTGCTCCGATGGGGAACCCTCGTGGGGCACCCCTGCGGGCCATCGTGCTGGAGCGTGGCCATCGCCCGGGCCCCCCGATGGGCGGCGGCACGCCGGCCGTCGTGCCGGGCACCGAGGCCGCTCAGGAGCTCGCTTACGTCTCGGACCAGGTCCTCGTCGACCTCGGCGGGATCGATCCCCACCAGCCCCCCTCCCTGGGCGGCGAGCGCAGCCTCCACCTCCTCGGCCCCGAGCCGCGCGAGGCGGTCCCGAGGCTCGACCACGATGGGGGTCACGGTCGGGTCACGCCGCAAGGCCGGGAACCTCCGACGCGTTCCGTTCAGGGCCGAGCCAACCTCGGTCAGAAGGCGCCCGACGGCGAGCCCCTCCTGGGCCGCCCGAGCGGCACCACCCGCCACTTGCCGGTCCAGATCGGAGCGTCGATCGGCAGCGGACACGCGAGCGGGCGGTCACGCTGGGGCGTCCCCCGGGATCAGGTGACCGACTCGCCGGGCCGGGACGGGAAGCGTGCCCGACGAGAACCAGCGGGAGGCGGTGACGGGAGGGATGCCTTGCTCGCGGCCCACTGCTTCGAGTTGACGGAAGTGAATGGTAGTGTGTGGACACGTCAGCTGTCGTTACCCCACCACCTCGGGGCGGAGGTGGCAAAGAACCCGCTCGACCGCAACGCCATCGGGATGAAGCCGCCCCCACCGCTCCCTTGAACCCCTCCGGGTCGGCCCCGGCCGACGTCATCAGAGCGTGTGGCTCGGGACCGCCCGGAGCGCGGGGGCGGTGGGCACCGCGCGGTCGAGGAGCCGATGGGGATCAGGGTGCCGTCGGGGAGGTACATCCCTCCTCGAAGAGGGCGTAGCCGGACTCGCGCGCCCAGGAGATCAGGTGCGAGAGCATCGCCCTAGGCCCTCGTGGCGGTGACCAGCCGTCGGGGTCCGCCGATCAGGCTTCTCTCAGGGGCCGCCGAGCTGTGGGGACCTCGGCGACTCCGTGCAGACGGCTCACGTGCGCTACCGGCAGCCTGCCTTCCGATGCCACCGCTAGGAGGTCCTGGCGTGGGGGACTTGCGCTCTCGCCTACCCCTCAGGCTCGCCGGGGCAGATCGTGGCCTCCTGATCAGGCAACCGTTGGCACCCCCCGGTCAACGAGGGGACGAGGATCCTCACACCCCGGACGCGGCCCCCGACGGCCGAGGACGGTCCCACCTCCCGCGGATGATGGCTCGCGACCGGCGCCGAGTGACAAATACCTGACACATCTTGCCCATCACCACTTACACTGTTCGTCGATGAGCGCTCTCTACGTCCCCGGACTCGAAGGTGTGGTCGCCGCCCAGACCGAGATCAGCCATGTGGATGGGCAGAACGGACGGCTCATCTATCGGGGAGGCTACCTGATCGAGGAGGTGGCGGACCGATCCTTCGAGGAGGTCGCCTACCTGCTGTGGAACGGCGAGCTACCCGACAGCCGGCAGCTGGCCGAGCTCAAGGAAGAGCTCGCCGGGCGACGGAACCTGAACGAGGCGGCCAGGATGGCGCTCCGCGGTCTCCCGATCGACGTCGACCCGATGGACGCGATCCGGACCGTGATCTCGGCTCAGGGTGCGAGGCCGGGTTGCCCCAAGCCGACGCAGGAGGATGCCGTGGCCTTGACCGCGGTCATCCCCACCGCCACCGCCGCCTACTACCGCCACCAGCGGGGCCTGAAGCCGATCGAGCCCAGGCACGACCTCGGCCACGCGGCCAACTTCCTCTACATGCTGAGCGGGGAAGAGCCGGGCCCAGACCGCTCTCGGTACCTGGAGTCGTACCTGGTGCTGCTCGCTGATCACGGCCTTAACGCGTCGACGTTCACGGCTCGCGTCATCTGCTCGACCGGCGCTGACCTTTGGTCCACGGTGCTGGGGGCAATCGGGGCGCTGAAGGGGCCCGCGCACGGCGGGGCGGCCACCGCCGCCATGGAGATGCTGGAGCGGGTTGGCGGCCCTGAGTCGGCCGAGCGCTTCGTCATCGAGACCCTGGACCGTCATGAGCGCCTCTACGGTTTCGGGCATCGGGTCTATCGGACCTACGATCCGCGGGCCAGGATCCTGCGCGAGCTGTGTCGAGAGGCTAACCCGTCCTTCTACGCCGTGGCTTACGCGGTGGAGGAGGTGGCCCTGCGCGAGCTGCTGGCCCGTCACCCCGAGCGTCCCAACGCCACCAACGTCGACTACTACTCGGCCGGCGTCCTGCAAGGGGCGGGATTCCCCAAGGAGTACTTCACCTGCGTGTTCGCCGCCTCCCGGGTGGTGGGATGGACCGCGCACGCCCTCGAATACATGTCCCGGGAGGGGCGGATCATCCGGCCCGCGTCCGAGTGGATCGGGCCCGATCCCGATCGTCGCGCCGCCGCCACCGCGTAGCGAGGTGCGGCCCCGGCTCGCCTCGGCGCCGACGCCGCCCCGGCCGGGTGTCGCCCTGGCTATACACTTGAGGTTCGTGTTCGCAGCCCGCAGCGCGCATCGTGATGGCCCAGGCCGCTGAGTTCGACGTCGCCATCCTCGGCGGCGGGACCGGCGGCTACACCGCAGCTATCCGAGCGGCCCAGCTGGGGCAGCGGACGGTCGTCGTCGAGGAGGCAAAGCTCGGGGGGGTCTGTCTCCACCTCGGATGCATCCCGACCAAGGCCCTGCTCGAGTCCTCTGGGCTCTACCACAAGCTTCGGGAGCGAGGCCCCGAGTTCGGGCTGACCGCGAACGGGATCGGCTTCGACTTCGAGCGCGTCGCCGCGCGGCGGGACGGCATCGTCGAGCAGCTCTGGCGGGGCGTGCAGGGCTTGATGCGGAAGCACCGCATCGAGGTCGTGCAGGGCCGCGGCTGCCTCTTAGGAGATGGCCGGCTCCAGGTGGCGGAACGTGTCCTGCGGGCTCGGGCCATCATCGTCGCCACCGGCTCCTCGCCGAGGTCGCTCCCAGGCATCGACCTCGACGGGGAGCGGATCATCACCTCCGACCATGCGACCCTGGCGCGGACGCTCCCGGCCTCGATCGCGATCATCGGCGCGGGCGCGGTAGGCGTCGAGTTCGCCACCTTCTACCGCCAGGTGGGAGCGCACGTGACGCTGCTGGAGGCGTTGGACCGGCTCGTGCCGCTGGAAGACGTCGACGTCTCCAACGCGCTCCTCCGCTCCTTCCAGCGGGCGGGCATCGACTGCCGCCTGAACGCCCGCGTCCTCGGGGCCCGTCGGGACAAGGACGGGGTGACCGTGGAGCTTGAGGACGGTCGGGTCAAGGCCGAGCAGTTGCTGGTCGCGGTCGGCCGCGAGCCCAACAGTCGGGGCATCGGGCTGGAGGCGGCAGGCGTTGAGGTGGATCGGCGGGGGTTCATCCACGTCGACGAGTGGATGCGGACCAGCGCACCGGGGGTATGGGCGATCGGCGACGTGGCGGGGGGGTTCCTCCTCGCCCACGCGGCCGCCCACGAGGGGGTCACCGCGGCGGAGGACATCGCCGGTCACCGCGTCCATCCCATGGAACAGGAGCTGATCACCCGGTGCACCTTCTCCAGCCCGGAGATCGCTTCGGTGGGGCTCACCGAGGCCCAGGCCAGGGAGCGCGGTCACCAGGTCAAGGTGGGGCGCTTTCCCTTCCTGGCCAGCGGCCGGGCTCTGATCCACGGCGAGGCCGAGGGCTTCGTGAAGCTGGTTGCCGATGCCGAGTCCGGTCAGCTGCTCGGAGCCCACGTCATCGGCGTCCAGGCCACCGAGCTGATCGCCGAGCCGGCGCTAGCCCGCCTCTTCCAGGGGGACGCCTGGGAGATGGGGCGTAACATCCATCCCCACCCCACCCTCAGCGAGGCCATCGGAGAGGCCGCCCTCGCCGTCGATGGGGTGGCGCTGAACGTGTAGCGATGACAGAGACGAAGCAACTTGAGGTCGAACCAAAGCGCGGGTTCGTCGCCGACTGGCACTTCCAGGAGCCGGTCGACTGGCGTGACACCGACATCGATGAGCACACGCTCCTGGAGTGGTTCTACACCATGCTCCTGGGGCGGCAGATCGACTACCGGTTCCAGCTCCTGAACCGCCAGGGACGAGCGCCCTTCATCATCTCCTGCGCCGGCCATGAGGCGGCGCAGATCGGTGCCGCCTGGGCCCTGCGGCCGAAGTACGACTGGGTCGCGCCCTACTACCGCGACGTGGTCCTGTGCATGCGGATGGGCGTGACCCCGCTGGACCTCATGCTCTCGGTGTTGGCCAAGCCTGATGACCCCGCCTCGGGGGGCAAGCAGACCCCCGGCCACTTCTCGGACTCGCGGCTCAACATCGTCTCCCGCGGCTCGCCGGTGGCCACCAACCTCGTCCACGCCGCCGGCATCGCCTATGCCCTCAAGATGGACGGCACCGACCGGGTGATCATGGCCTGCTACGGGGAGGGGTCGGGATCGGAGGGAGACGCCCACGAAGCCTTCAACTTCGCTGCCATCTACCGGCTGCCGGTGATCTTCCTCTGCCAGAACAACGGCTTTGCCATCTCCGTCCCCTTCCACAAGCAGTACGCCATCGAGCACGCCGCTCAGCGGGCCGTGGCCTACGGTTTCCCCGGCGTGACCGTGGACGGGCGCGACCCGGTGACCTGTTACCACGTCGCCAAGCAGGCCGTGGCCAGGGCCCGGGCAGGGCAAGGCCCGACCCTGATCGAGGCTCTGGTGGACCGCCTGGGCGCTCACTCCTCGGAGGACGACCAGCGTCGTTACCGGTCACCCGAGGAGCTGGAGCGGTTGGCGGCCAACGATTGCTTAGAGCGGTTCAAGCGTCGGCTGCAGGAGGAAGGCATCCTCACCGAGGCCACGCTGGCCGAGTACGAGCAGCGTGTCAAGGAGGAGGTCACCCGGGCCACCCAGGAGGGCCTGGCGGCCCGGGACGCGAGGCCGGAGGAGGCCTTGACCAACGTCTACGCCACCTCCTTCCCTGGCCCGGTGGCGCCGAAGCCGGAGGCGGGGACCGAGGACATGAACATGGCCCAGGCGCTTCGTGACGCCCTCACCTGGGAGATGGAGCACGACGGGAGGGTGATGGTCCTGGGCGAGGACGTCGGCCCCAAGGGCGGCGTCTTCCTGGTCACGGACGGGCTCCATGCCCGCTTCGGCGAGGAGCGGGTGATCGACACCCCGCTGGCCGAGTCCTCGATCGCCGGCGTGGCCCTGGGCCTCGCCCTGGCCGGCAAGCGGCCGGTGGCGGAGATCCAGTTCACGGACTTCGCCCACATGGCCTTCAACCAGATCACCAACGAGATCGCCAAGTTCCGCTACCGCACCGACGGCGACTGGAGCGCGCCGCTGGTGATCCGTGCCCCGATGGGTGGGCACTCCCACGGCGCCCTCTACCATTCCCAGTCGATCGAGGCACGCTTCGCCACCCCCGGTCTCAAGATCGTCATCCCCTCCTCACCCATCGAGGCCAAGGGGCTGCTCATCGCCGCCATCCGCGACCCCGACCCGGTGCTGTTCTTCGAGCACAAGCGCCTGTACCGGATGTTCAAGGAGCCGGTGCCCAAGGGCGAGTACCTCATCCCCCTGCAGCGCGCACGGGTCGTGCGCCAGGGGGAGGACATCTCCGTCTTCTGCTACGGGTTGATGGTCCACTACGCCCTGGAGGCCGCCAAGCGGCTCGAGGCGGAGGGCTGGAGTGTGGAGGTCGTCGACCTCCGCACCGTCTACCCGCTGGACCGGGACACCATCCTGGCCTCGGCCAGGAAGACCGGCAAGTGCCTGGTCGTGTACGAGGACAACTTCAGCATCTCCATCGGCTCCGAGGTTGCCGCGCTGATCGCCGACCAGGCCTGGCGGTGGCTCGACGCCCCCGTCAAGCGGTTGGGAGGCCTGGACGTGCCGGCGATGCCCTACGCCCCTCCGATGGAGGACTTCTTCATGCCCAACCCGGACAAGATCACCCGGGCACTCCGCGAGCTGGCGGCGTTCTGAGATGGCAACGGCACGGGTGACGATGCCCCAACTGGGCGAGTCGGTCCATGAGGCGACCATCTCACGCTGGTTGGTGAAGCCTGGGGACCGGGTGGTCGAGTTCGAGCCCATGCTCGAGGTCGACACCGACAAGGTCAACACCGAGGTGCCAGCCCCGGTCACCGGGATCCTCAAGGAGATTCTGGCCCCTGAGGGACAAACGGTAGCCGCTGGTGCCGAGATCGCGGTGGTCGAGGTGGAGGGAGAAGCGCCGGCCCCAGGCGAGGTAGCGCCGGCCCCAGGCGAGGTCTCTTCCTCGGCTGCCGTCCCGGAAACGGCGTCGGCCGAAGCCCCGCCCCGGCGTGAGCATCGGTACTCGCCCGCCGTCCTGATGCTGGCCGAGGAGCACGGCATCGACCTCTCCCAGGTCCCGGGCACAGGGCTGGGCGGACGGGTGACGAAGCGCGACGTGCGGCAGTTCCTGGAGTCGCGGAAGGCCTCCGCCCCCGCGGCCGCCGCGCCCGCCCCCGTCGTCCCCCCGGCAGCGACGCCACCCCCACCGACCCCAGGCGGCGAGGACCAGGTCCTGCCCCTCAGCCGGATGCGGCGCGCGATCGCGGAGAACATGGTCCGCTCCAAGACGACCATCCCCCACGCTTGGCAGACCCAGGAGGTCGACATGAGCGGGGTGGTGGCCAACCGACGAGCCAACCGCGCCGCCTTCCAGGAGCGTGAGGGCTTCTCACTCACCTATTTGCCCTACGTGGTGGCGGCCACGGTCGCCGCGCTCCGCGAGCATCCGGCGGTGAACGCCACCTTCGACGAGGGCGGCATCGTCGTCCACCGTGGCATCCACATCGGCATCTCGGTCGCCGCCGAGGACATGCTGCTGGTGCCGGTGATCCGCAACGCCGATGGCCTCTCCATCGCGGGCTTGGCCCGTGCCATCAACGACCTGGCCACCCGCGCCCGCCAGGGCCGGCTGCGTCCCGACGACCTCCAGGGGGGAACCTTCACCGTCAACAACTCGGGAACGTTCGGGACGCTCTTCAGCTACTCGGTGATCAACCCGGGCCAGGCGGGCATCCTGACCATGGAGGCGATCGTGGACCGCCCGGTGGCCGTCGGGGGGCTGATCGGGATCAAGCCCATGATGTACCTGTGCTTCAGCTTTGACCATCGGGTGCTGGACGGCCTTCAAGCGGCCCGGTTCCTGACCAGTTGCCGCCGCTGGCTGGAAGCCGTGACCCCCGAGACCCCGATCTACTGACAAGGTCCTCGAGCCCCTTATCCTGACGATGGCCGCCTCCGGACAGCTCGCCCTCCTGGTCACCAGCCGCGACGAGCCAGGTGCCCTCTATCGGATCTCCGAGGTCATCTACCGCCATGGGGCCAACATCACCTACATCGCCACCTCGGCGGTGGCCGAGACCCAGATCGAGATGGAGGGCGTCCAGGACGAGGCCCAGCTGGTCGCCGACCTGGAGCGGCTCGAGGTCGTGCACGCGGTTCAGCGGGTGCCCTCCTTCCAGGAGGTCTTCGGCAAGCGTGTCATCGTCATGGGGGGCGGGGCCCAGGTGGGCATGGTCGCGCAGGGGGCCATCTCCGAGGCCGATCGCCACAACATCCGGGGGGAGCGGATCTCGGTCGACACCATCCCCCTGGTGGGGGAAGAGCGGTTGGCGACCGCGGTCCGGGCCGTGGCCAGGCTGCACCGTGCCCGAGTGTTGGTGCTGGCCGGGGCACTGATGGGTGGCGAGATCACCGAGGCCGTGCGAGAGATCCAGGCGGCCGGCATCATCGTGGTCTCGACCAGCATGGCAGGCTCGGTGGTGGACGCCGTCGACCTGGTAGTCAGCGACCCTCTGGAGGCAGGGGTGATGTCGGTCATGCTGATCGCCGACACGGCCCGCTTCTCCATCGAGCGCGTCCGCGGACGACGGTTCTGACCCAAGGCCGGCCGCGGCGCGATGGGACCTGTGGATTCTCTGTGGAAAGTGGGGAAAGCGATGACCCCGACGGACCGCCACTCCGGCCCCGGAACCCGCCCGTCGGGCTGGCTCAACAGCGCCTTCGCGCGCACCCCTCGGGGTCGGGCACCAGCCTACCGGAGCCCAGGACCCGACACAACCCCCGAAATCCCGTTCGCCGCTAGGCGACGAGTGGTAGCCTTCCACGGGCCCTGGGCGGTCGCCTCGGACCCCTCGGTCGATCGCGGCTCCACTACACTGGCGCCCATGCCACTGAGCCTGGAATCAGCCCAGACCGTCATCGCCGGCGCCCACGCTCACGCCCGCCAGCTTGGCGTCCGGATCACCGTAGCCGTCGTGGACGAGGGAGGGCTCCTGCAGGCCCTAGGCCGGATGGACGGGGCCCCGCCTCTCTCGGCTCAGATCGCCGAGGCCAAGGCGGTCGGGGCCGCCCTCTGGCATCGCGACGGGGGCGAGCTTGCAGAGGTGCACCGTGAGCGCCCCGCCTTCTTCGCCCAAGTCGACCGCCTGGCCAGGCTCCCCATCATCCCTGGACGAGGATCGTTGCTCATCCGCCAGGGGGACTCGGTGCTGGGGGCCGTGGGGGTGAGCGGGGCCACAGCCGAGCAGGACGAGGAGTGTGCCCGGGCAGGCCTCGCCCGTCTTCCGTGAGCGCGGGCTCACGCCCGGCTGTCGAGCGGATAGCGCGCCAGGGGCACGTACCGGGGGGCTGATCCTGGTCGGAGCTGGCTCTCGAAGAGGACGAACTCGTCCGCCATCCAGGGATCGAGCCGGGGCGGGTCGGCGAGCCGGAGGGGAGGAGGACAGCGATCGCGAGCCCGAGCCACGGTGACGTGGGCGCGGAACGGCCTCGTCTCGGGCGGGACGCCGGCCGAGCAGCAGGCCGCGTCGACCGCGGCGGCCAGCTGCGCGCAGGGCTCAGCCCCCTCGGCCAGGCCCAGCCAGATGACGCGCGGCTGGCCACGCCCCGGGAACGTTCCCTGGCTACCCAGCCCGAGCCGGAACGGCCCCTGTCGGACCCGCCCCAGCTCAGCGCGCACCCGCTCGAGCAGCGCCGTGTCCACGGAGCCCAGGAAGCGTAAGGTGAGGTGCAAAGCCTCCGGCTCCACCCATCGGTACCCGGGGGCGGCCGCAGCGCCGGCCACCAGGTAGCGGGCGAGGGCGTGCCGCTGTGGCTCCGGGATCGGAAGCGCAACAAAGACACGGAGGCGGTCACCCATGGCCAGAAGCGTACCCGGCAGGGGATGATCGGATGCAGAGATGCAACATGTGATCGGCGGCCTGGCCCTGGGAGGACTCGCCATCCTGATCGGGCTCGCCTGGGCGATCGGGGCCCTCCAGCGCCGACGAGAGCGGGCGGACACGCTCCCCACCTATCGCGCCACCGGCGGCATCCTCTACACGATCTCGCAGATCGGATGCGCGGGCGTCCTCATCCTGGGTGGCGTCGCCATCCTCGCCCTGATGTTGGCGGGTGGTCGTTGAGCGACCAGCGGTAAGCCCGGATCAGATCACGGCCCGCTCGGGGGCCAACTCACCCCGCGCAAACCGGTGCGGTGAAAGAGAGCTGACGTCCACCTCGGACCTCCCCTCCAGCAGGAGCTGGGCCAGCACCAGGGCCGCGGCCGGGGCCTGCATGAACCCGTGGCCGGAGAACCCACAGGCACACCAAAAGCCCTCCAGGCCCGGCGCCGGGCCGAGAAGCGCCTGACGGTCGGGGGTGATCTCGTAGAGGCCCGCCCAGGCGGTCTTCAACCCCGCCCGCCCCAGCGCCGGGAGGCGGTCGGTGGCCGCCGCAGCCATTCGCTCCACGAACTCCCAGTCGACCTCGGTGTTGAAGGTCGGGGGCTCGCTCCAATCGCTCATCCCGACCAGGACCCCCTCCCCCTCCGGATGGAGGTAGAGCGAGGTGGCGAGGTCCACGGTCATGGGGGTGGCACGGCCCACCTCGGGCACGGCGGTGGTGACGAGCGCATGGCGACGATAGGGCACCACCGGCAGCTCCAGCCCCGCCATGCGGCCGATCTCCGCCGACCAGGCCCCGGCACAATCGAACAGCAGCCGGGTAGGGACCCGACCCTCGGTCGTGAGCACCCCCTCGAGCCGTCCGTCTCGCACCGCGAGCCCGGTCACGGCTACCCCCTCCAGCAGCCGGGCACCGAATCGCCGTGCCCCCTGGGCGTAACCGAGGGTCACATCGGCCGGGCTGGCCAGGCCGTCGGTGGGACAGTAGGTGCCGCCAAGGACGTCGCCCACCTCCAGCGCCGGCACGAGATCCTTGATCTCGGCCGGGGTCACCCAGCGAGCCTCCTCTAGCCCCAGCCGTCGCCACATCTCGAGCAGACACCGGAAGTCATCGACCAACCCCGGCGTGGTGAGCAGGAACAGGTACCCGATCTGCCGAAAGCCGGCATGGCCCCCGGTCTCCTCGTCGAACTCCAGCAGGAGCCGGACCGCGAGCCGCTGCAGACGAACGTTGACCTCGCTGGAGAACTGCTGGCGAACCCCGCCAGCACAGCGCCCCGTCGACCCCCCGCCCAGGACGTCCCGTTCCAGGAGTAGCACCTCAAGCCCACGCCTTGCCAGCTGGTAGGCGAGCGCGCAGCCCATGACCCCGCCTCCGGCGATGACGACGTCAGCCCTCTGCATCGCTCACGATGACCCGCGCCCAGACCTCGAAGATGAGCTTGAGTGCCGCCAGCACGGTGACGTCGGCGTGATCGAGGGGCGGGCAGACCTCGCAGAGGTCCATCCCCACCAACCTCCCCACCCGGGCGACAGCATCGAGCAGCTGCAGTGCCTGGCGCGTGCTGAGCCCGCCCGCGGAGGCGATCTCCGTGCCCGGGGCGAAGGCGGGGTCGAGGACGTCGATGTCGAGGGAGAGGTGAACCGGACGTCCCTCCAGGGAGGGGAGCAGCCGCTCGACGGCCGTCAGCCCGGCCGCCAGCTCCCAAGCCGTGACCATCCCCATCCCCTGCGCCCGGATGAAGTCGACCTCCTCCGGATCGAAGTCCCGGCAACCGACCAGAACGACCGCCTCAGGGGCCAGCCCGGCCACCTCCAGCCCACGCCGCAAGGCGCATCCGACCGTCCAGCGGCCACCGCGGGAATGGTCGCAGAGGTCGGGATGCGCGTCGACCCAGAGCACCGCCAGATCGGGGTGACGGCGGGTTTGGGCGGCCAGGACCGGCACGGCCGAGCAGTGGTCACCACCCAGGACGGTCAAAAACGCGGTCCTGGGCACCGTCGCCAGCCGCTCGGCGACGGCTGGCCATCCGGTCTCCACCGTCCCCTCCATGGCCAGGTCCCCGAGGTCGTGGATGGTCAGGCCCCCCAGCCGTCGCCCGCGCTCATCGACCGGCGGAAAGGCCGCCGAGAGCCGTCGGAGTTCGGCCGGGGCTTGCGCTGCCCCTCGCCGGTACACGGCCGAGCCATCGTAGGGGACACCAACGACCACCGTCCGCGCCCGGTCCCAGGGCGCCACCGGGAGCCCACCCCAGGGAGCCAGGCCCGACAGATCGATCACGGCTTCAGCCACACCTCGCGGCACATCGGAATCCGAGCCCTCCTTCAGGCTACTTGAGATCTCGAGGACGATTGGCCAGGGCAGCTCGTCGCTCAGGCCCCCGAGCCGGGGAAGGGGGTGGTCGGCCTCCACCAGCCGGGAGCCGCGCCAGGCCGTCTGGCCGCGCGGCCGCCGCCGGATCTCGCCAGGGCGGCAAGGGTGGGGTGGCGACGACCACGCCCGACCCGCACCGCCCCGGCGCTGAGGCCACGGCGACCCTGATCCCGACCTTCCCTCCTGAGCCCCAGGAGGTCGCCCCGACAGCCACCGGCCTGCCCGCCCAGGGCCGCTGCCGGCGCCAGCAGGGGCGGAAGGGCGACGACGACCCGACCGACCGGTCTCCCGGTCGGGGTCGAGATCGGCCCCGAGCCGCCGTGCCGCCCCACCGGCGACGGATGGCCCGCCGCTGCTCGGGCGTGCCGGCGGCACAGGGTCACCGAAGGCGCTCCCTGTCGCCGCGCCCACCGCCTCGAGCTCGCTCGCGCATCCTGGCAGATGCCTCGAAGGGCAGCGGTTGCCACCCCTCCCCCGTGGTGGAGCCGCCACCCGACGATCGAGGGCGTTTGGCCCCTGAGCCCGCCATCCAGCTCGGCCGGCCACGATCGAGGGGGTTCGGAAAGTTGATCGCTGAGTGATCTATAATCATCAGTAGTAGCTCTTAAAGAGCGGTCATAGCACCAAAGGTGCCCATCCCAAGACCGCCTATCGCCGGTATCGGGAGGGCGAGACGCCGGTCCGGTGAGCTGCGTTGGGCGCTTGCTCCTGGTGGACGTCCCCGCTCCCAAGGTCGGCCGCGTGGCCGTGTACGCCCGGCTGTCGTCCGCTGAGCAGAGCTCCGATCCGGATCGGCAGGTGGCGAGGGTGGTGACCTGGGCCTGCGCTCAAGGACTGGCCATCGGGCAGGTGGTGACCGAGGTCGGGTCAGCGTTGGATGGCCGTCGGCGGGCCTCCTGGCCCTGTTGCGAGACCCCTCCGTGACCACCATCGTGGTCGAGCGCCGAGACCGCTTCACCCGGTTCGGGCCGAGGAGGTGGAAGCCGTGCTGGCCGCCCGGGGCAGGGGGCTGCTGGTGGTCGATCCCTCCAAGGTCGATGACGATCTGGTGCGGGACGTGACCGAGATCCTGACCAGCCTTTGCGCCCGACCCTACGGCTCCGATCGGCAGCCGATCGCGCGGCCCGAGCGGTGGTGGCGCCCCACGCCGCCGACGGCCGGCAGGCACGCTCCGCCTGAGGGCTGGCCGAGATCCGCCGGCAACTCCGCTCTAAGATCGCCTGGGGGTCCCCATCGGGACCGGTTCCGACGGGGACTATCGCTCTCTCGGCGGCAACGGCGGGCACCCCCACCCCGTCACCGCCTCGAGGTCGAGGCGGAGGATGCGGGCGAGGGCGAGGGACGAGGGGCCGAGGCGGCACGAGGCGCACCCGGCAGGTCCTGAGGACCTAGGTGCCCGAAGCCGGGCACGTGCTGACCGAAGCCCATCACCTTGGAGGCCAGGTGGGAGGAGGCGAGCTGGGGAGCAAGGACCTGGTCGTACAGGCCCCGCAGCCCCCCCAACACCGGGATGTCGGAGGCCGCGATCGGTGTCCTGCGGGCCTGGGCAGCGAGCCCGGCCTGGTCAGCGGAGCCGAGGATGCCGGCCGTGAAGGGGTTTTCCGCGAGCACGGCCTCGGCCGTCCGCACCTGAGCGGCGTTCAGAGAGGTGGCGGGCACGGCACGGCCGACCAGGACCATCCCCGAGATCAGGAGGTAGGCGAAGAGAACCCCGGCCACGGCCTGGAGCCAGATCCCCAAGAACCCGTCCACCCCCAGCACGGCGGGCATCTTGCGGATCGAATCGCCGGCCCTGGCCCCCAGGAAGCCCATCACGCCGACGATGATCAGGCCCATGAGCACGGTCAGGAAGCCGTTGGCATGGAAGAGGGCCTGCATGAGGCCGGCGAACCCATCCCGGATGTGGAGGAGGACGGCCAGGCTGCCGAGGGAGAAGGCCTCGGCCAGAAGCGGCTGGATGAAGCCGTGCTTGAAGCCCAGCCAGGCCCCCCCAAGCACGATCAACCCGACCAGGATGTCGATGAGCACCGGCCGCGAAGTCTAGCTCAGGAGGCGGGCGCCCCCCGAATCAAGCCGGTAGAAGAGGGTCGCGCGATGAAGTAGACTCGGAACCATTCGCGTGGCGATTACGATAGCGATCGCGAACCAGAAGGGCGGGGTCGGAAAGACGACCACGGCCGTCAACCTCGGCGCCGCGTTCGCCGAGCGGGATCAGCGCGTGCTGCTCGTCGATCTGGACCCTCAGGCCCACCTCACCATCAACATGGGGGTCAAGGTCCCGGACGAGCTGGACCAGACCGTCTACAACCTCCTCCTCGACCCCCAATGCGAGGTCGAGGACATCCTTCACCACAACTCCCAGGTTGGGGTGGACTTCCTCCCCTCGAACATCGAGCTCTCCGGCGCCGAGACGCAGCTCATCAACGAGATCGGGCGCGAGACCCTGCTCAAGGAGAAGCTGCGTCCCGTTCTCGCGGATTACGACTTCGTCGTGATCGACTGCCCACCGGCCTTGAGCCTGATCACGATCAACGCCTTCGTTGCCGCGGACGAGGTCGTGATCCCCCTCCAATGCGAGTACTTTGGCCTCAAGGGCATGCAGCAGCTGACCCGCAGCGTCGAACGTGTCCGGGCCAAGCTCAACCCGGGCCTGCGCATCGCCGGCATCCTGCCCACGATCTTCAAGGCGCGAACGCTCCATTCCCAGGAGGTCCTGCAGCTGGTCAAGCAGCACTTCGGCGATCTGGTCTTCCCCTTCGTGGTCAAGGACTCGATCCGCTTCGCCGAATCCCCGCTCGCCGGGGTCTCCATCCTGCAGTACGCCGGCGCCTCGGAGGGAGCGCGGGCCTACCGGGAGCTGGCGGAGACGCTGCTCGATCACCGGTGAGGGGGCCGTGAGCTCGTTCAAGCGCGCCACCCTGACCGGCTCCGAAGAGCTCTTTCGCCCCACGGCGCGACCGCGGGTGGTGGAGGAGACGCCGCCTCCGGCGTCGCTGCCTCCGCCCAGCGAGCTGGAGGAGAGCGGGCCGCAGCAGAGGGTCCCGCTCACCGTTGACGAGATCGACCTGCTGCTCGAGGCCATCCACGCCGCCAAGTACCCCGAGCGGGCTCGTCGCCCGCTCCCCCTGGAAAAGTTCGAGCGCTTCGACGCCCTACGCGACAAGCTGCAGGAACACCGGGGCGGTGGGTGAAGAGACCGGCGCGGAAGCGTCTTCGGTCGACGAGGTCCTCACCACCACCCGCGCCGTTCGCCGGCGGCTGGACCTGGATCGGCCAGTGCCCAAGGAGCTGCTGCTCGAGTGCCTGGAGATCGCGCTCCAGGCTCCGACCGGCTCCAACCGCCAGGGCTGGCAGTTCATCTTCGTCTCCGAGCCGGATCGCAAGCGGGCCATCGCCGACTGCTACCGGCGTTCCTTCGCCGCCTACCGAGCCCGCCCCGCCCCTCGTTATCCACCCGGCGATCCTCGCGCCAAGCGCCGGCCGCGGGTGGTGGCATCCGCGGCCTACTTGGCCGACCACCTGCACGAGGCGCCCTGGCTGTTGATCCCCTGCCTGGAAGGACGGCTTGGCGAGGGCGCGACCACCGCCGAGCAGGCCGCCTTCTGGGGATCGATCCTCCCCGCCTTCTGGAGCTTCATGCTGGCGGCGCGGGCCCGTGGGCTGGGAACCACATGGACGACTCTCCATCTGGCCTACGAGCGCGAGGTGGCCGAGGTGCTCGGCATCCCCTACGCGGCCTACACCCAGGCGGGCCTGACCCCGATCGCCTTCGTCCGCGGGCATCGTCTCCAGCCCGCCCCCCGCCTCCCGGCCTCCGCCGTCACCCACTGGGAGGTCTGGTGAGGTCAGGGGCCGCGCTGATCGGCCCCGGCCCGCGCCGCCGGTGCGGCATCCACCCAACGCCCCACCAATGGAGGACACGCGGCGGCTCAGCCCCCCCAGCGACGCCACCTGGCCCTGGCCCTTCGCCAGACGTAGCCAAAGGTCCACCAGAGGCAGACCAAAAAGAGGACGATCGCCATCGCGACAGCAGCAAGTCGCATCGGGTAAATAACACCACGTGTCGAAGCTCGGGATCGTCAAGGTTCGTGGGGACAAGGAGGTCAACAGCTACGTCGTCTCCTGCACAGCCACCGGGGAGGCGGTGGTCGTGGACCCCGTCGAGCCCGCAGCCAAGCTGCTCGAGCAGCTGTCGGGCCTGAAGGTGATATGGGTCGTGGCCACCCACGGCCACCCGGGGCACGTCGCGGGCAAGGACGCTCTCAAGCAAGCGACCGGCGCCACCACGGGGCTCCACATGGCAGACGCCAAGATGTTCCTGCGCTCGGCCGATCGCTACCTCGTCGATGGCGACGAGCTCCGTTTCGGGAACTTCGTCCTCAAGGTGCTGCATACGCCGGGGCACACCCCTGGTAGCCTCTGCTTCCTGGTCGCCAACCACCTTTTCACCGGAGACACCCTCCTCGCGGGAGGGATCGGCCGTGAGCGTCCCGGTACCGACCTTCGTCAGCAGATCAAGTCCATCGACGCCCGGCTCAGCGGCCTGCCCCAGAGGACCGCCATCTACCCCGGACACGGCCCGGTCACCAATCTCGAGACGGAGAGGCGCACGAGCCCGGTGTTCCAGTCCATGCGGCGCTGAGCATGCGCCTCCGTGTCACCGGCGGCACCCTCGTCACGCCCCACGGCCGCCGGCCCGCCGACCTGGTCGCCGAGGACGGCGCCGTGGCGCGGTGCGTCGAGCCCAGCCGAGCCGGGGCCGCGGACGATGGGATCGATGCCACCGGCGGTCGCGTCCTCCTGGGCTTCATCGATCCCCGCGCCGACAACCGCGATCCCGGCGTGATGGGGAAGGAGGGCTTCGCGCACGCCACCCTGGCCGCCATACGCGGCGGTGGGACCACAATCTTCGACATGCCCAACGCCGTGCTCCCCCTGGGCGCCGCACCCCTGGTCGCGGCCGGCGTGGGGAGGATCATGCTGTGCCGGGGATACGCGCTCGACCGGACGAGCCGAGAGCCGGGCTACGAGACCGTCGGCGGCGCCCGTTGCCGCCTCCATGTGGTCCACCTCTCCTCCGCCCACGGCGTCCGGGTGGTCCGTCAGGCGCCGGCCGGCGTGACCTGGGTGGAGATCCTGCCGACCGTGACGCCGGGCGAGATGACGGCCGGCAGGATCAGCCCCGAGCGGCTGTGTCGGACCCTGCCCGAGGGCACGGCAGGCCTGTACCGGGTGCCCCCATGGAAGGGATCGCCGCTCTTTGGTTCGGACCGTGACCTGACCGTCGTGGACCCCGAGGCCGATTGGAGGATCGACCAGGCCTGGCCCCACTCGCGACGTCGACTCAGCCCATGGCACGGCCGGTGCGGCCGAGGGCGCCCCCGGCCGGCGGTGCTGCGTGGCGAAGTGGAGATGCCGGTGGGCAAGCCCCGCGGCCGGCCGGTCAGCCCCCGGCGGGCCGTCGAGCGTGCGGGGTGAGGGCACTGACCATCCGCGGCCACCGTCTGGAGGTGGACGAGCGCCCCGTCCCCTCGATCAGCGGCGACGAGCTGCTGGTGCACGTGCAGGCGGCCGGCCTCAACCGCCCCGACCTGTGGCGCGTGGCCGGGGGCGACCCGGCGCCGCCGGGCGTCCCCAGCGACGTGCCCGGGCTGGAGTTCGCCGGAGAGGTGGTCGCCGCCGGGTCGGAGACGCGACGTTTCCGGCCCGGGAACCTGGTCATGGGCCTGACCGAGGGCGGCAGTCACGCGGAATACGTGGCCGTGGCCGAGAGCCGCTGCGCGGCAGTGCCAAGGGGCATGGAGATGACGGTCGCCGGCGCGGTGCCGGAGTCCTTCGTCGCCGCCCACGACGCCTTAGTGACCCAGGCGGGCCTGCGTCGAGGATCGCGGGTGATGATCCACGCCGTGGCCTCGGGGACCGGCCTGGCCGCCCTACAGGTGGCGAAGCTCTACGGTTGCGAGGTCGCCGGGACCACACGCTCGGCCGAGAAGGTGGAGCCCTGTCGTGCGCTCGGCGTGGATCGGCCGCTCCAGATGTCCCGAGACGAGCTGCCCCGGGACTGGGCGGACGTGGTGGTGGACCTGGTGGGAGGGCAGTACCTGGCCATCGACCTCGACGTGGCCGCCCACCAGGGCTGGATCCTGCTCCTGGGCACGATGGGAGGGACGGTCACTCCGATCGATCTCCGCCGGCTGACCGGCAAGGGCCTCACCCTGCGCGGCTCCACGCTGCGGGGCCGTTCCGTCCGGGAGCTGGCGGCGGCGGTGGCGGCCTTCGAGCGCGACCTGGCCGGTCCGCTAGCGGACGGCCGGCTGCGTCCGGTGATCGCGGCCACCTTCCCCTTGGAGGAGGCCACGACCGCCTACGACCTGCTGCGCTCGAACCGGAGCGTGGGCAAGGTCGTGCTGCGTCTCGACACCTGAGCGTCGGCTCGGCCCTGGCGGGGAGCGGTGTGGACACGTGGCCTTCCGCATCCTAGCATGCCAGCCAGGACGAACCGGGGAGGAAGCCATGGACACCACCCAATACCGAGCCGAGCACGTGGGCAGCCTGCTGCGGCCACCCGAGCTGCTCGCGGCACGGCAAGCGTACGAGCGGGGAGACCTCACGCTGGAGCAGCTCCGGGACCGGGAGGACGAGGCCGCAGCCCAGGCGATCGCGCTCCAGCGGGAGGTCGGGATCGAGGTCTTCACCGACGGCGAGGTGCGGCGCGGGACGTGGATGGCGGGGCTGCTGGAGACCCTCGACGGCGTGGTCCCGGTGGAGGCGCCGACCGGAAGTGGCTGGCGCCGGGACCACGCCCCGGATCCCTCCGAGGAGGAGACCCATTGGCAGCTGGTCGTCGCCAGCGAGAGGGTCCGCCGACGGGTCCGGCTGACCTCAATCGAGGCCGACTACCTGGCCAGGCACGCCCCGGGCCGGTTCAAGATCACGATGATGAGCGCATCCATGGGCGGCCTGCTGTGGAATCCGGATCTCAGCCGGGCCGCCTACCCCAGCCGGGCCGACCTGGTCCGGCACCTGGTCGAGCTGCAGGCGGAGGAGATCGGCGAGCTCGTTGACCAGGGCGTCACCTGGATCCAGCTCGACTCGTTGAGCTACATGCAGGTCATCGACCCGGAGTTCGCCGCCGAGAACCGGGCCACCATGGGCATCAGCCTGGGCGACAGCCTGGACGAGCTGGTGGCCCTGGACAACCAGCTGGTCCGAGCGGCGAAGGCGAAGAACCCCAGGGTCACCGTCGCCATGCACTTCTGCCGCGGCAACAACCGCAGCGCCTGGCGGGCCAGGGGAGGCTACGAGCCGATCGCGGAGCGGCTCTTCGGTGGGGCGGAGGTGGATCGGTTCCTGCTCGAGTACGACACCGAGCGGGCCGGGGGCTTCGAGCCGCTCCGCTTCGTGCCCCGAGGCAAGGTCGTGGTGCTGGGGTTGATCTCGTCCAAGGTCCCGCGGCTCGAGTCACAGGACGAGCTGTGCCGCCGGATCGACGAGGCCGCCCGGTACGTGCCCCTGGAGCAGCTCGCGATCAGCCCCCAGTGCGGGTTCGCCTCGACTGCGCCCGGCAACCTGCTCACCGCCGACGAGCAGCGACGCAAGCTGGAGCTGGTGGTCGACACCGCGCGCAGGGTCTGGGGATGAGGTGAGCCGTCCCGGCGCCGGGCGGCCGCCGCCTGCGAACATGGGGCCATGGCCAACAGGAGCGAGTTCGCGGCCACGGGGCCGTCGCCCGCGGCGCGGGTCTGAGAGCGACTCCCGGGCCAGCCGGCACGCCTCCCTGGCCGCGTCCCGCCGTGATGGCTCACTCCGCATCAGCGGGCCCGAGATGAGGTTTCGGGACGGGGGGCGGTACCCGGGCGTCATGCCCGGATCGGTCAAAGGACTCCATCCCGCCTCGCGCTGCACGGGCCGACCGAGGATCCACCGCCCGCCTCGACCCGGCCGGGGAGCGGCCGATGATCGAGTCCTGGCGCCAAGGCCGGGGCCGACGGCGTATCGAGCGCCTCTGAGCCCCGGCGGCGTGAGGGACGGCCTCGACGACCGCCGCGCCCCATTCCGGACTACGTTGATCACATGCCCTACTCGTCCATCCCCCCCGAGCAACGGGACCAGGAGATCGAACGCCGGCGCCTCGCCGCCGACCTGGTCGCGGCCGCCTACCTGCGGGGCGACTTCGTCCTCAGCTCCGGCCGCCGCTCCGACCACTACTTCGACAAGTACCGCTTCGAGACCCAGCCGGACATCCTGCGCCGGCTCGGCCGCTGGCTGGCCATGCTGGTGCCCGCCACCACCGATCGCCTCGCCGCCCCCGAACTCGGGGCGGTGCTGCTCGGCGGCGCCGTCTCCCTCGAGCTCGACCTCCCGCTCGTCATCGTGCGCCGAGCCGCGAAGGGACACGGCACCGCGCGCCTGATCGAGGGCGAGCTCCCCGCGGGGGCTCGTGTCACCCTGATCGAGGACGTCGTCACTACCGGCAACCAGGCCATCAGCGCAGCCCACCGCCTGAAGGAGGCGGGGGCCACCGTCGAGCGCTTGATCGCGGTCATCGACCGTGAGGAGGGCGGTGAGGCGCGCATCCGAGCGGAGGGCCTGGACTACCACCCGCTCTTCCGCAGCCGAGACCTCCCGCTGCCCTGAGCGGCGGGCTCTGACGCTCAGAGCGCGGCCAGCTCGTGCATGAACCGGATCACGGTCTCGACGGCACGGTGGAACTGCTCAAGGTTCATGCGCTCGTTGGGGGAGTGGAGGCCGTCGTCCGGGAGCCCGAACCCGGTCACCAGCAGGCGCGTGTCCAGCGCCTCCTGGAAGTCGATCGTGACCGGGATCGACCCGCCCTCGCGGACCGGCACCGGCGGCGACCCGAAGGCTTGCTCGAACGCCCGCCGCAGGGCGACGGCGCCGGGATGGTCAGTGCTCAACCTGACCGGGGGAGCGGTGCTCAGCTCGATCACCTCCGCTCTCGTGCCTGGGGTGACGAGGGAGGCGACCGCGGACCGCAGCCCGGCCAGCACCCTGGCCGGGTCCTGGTCGGGCACCAGCCGCATCGACACCTTGGCCTTGGCCCGGGCCGGGATCACGGTCTTCGCGCCCTGGCCGGTGAAGCCGCCGACGACGCCGTGGACGTCCAGGGTCGGCCGGGCCCAGCGCCGCTCGGTGGGGCTGAAGCCGGGCTCGCCGACCAGCTCCGCCCCTACCGCCGCCCGGAGCTCGTCGTCTCCCACCGGAAGACCACGCCAGGCCTCCAGCTCCTCGGAGGCGGGCGCCTGCACATCGTCGTAGAAGCCGGGGATGCGCACCCGTCCCTCGCGGTCCTTCAAGCCAGCGAGAATGTGAGCGAGGCTGTGGAAGGGGTTGGGTGCCACCCCCCCGAAGACCCCCGAGTGCAGGTCGACGCGGGGGCCGCTGACCTCGATCTCGGTGTAGAGCAGCCCACGGAGACCGGTGAGCAACGCTGGCAACCCAGGGGCAACGAAGCCGCCATCGGCGATCAGGAGGTAGTCGGTGGCCAACCGTCGGGCCTCAGCCCGGACCAGGTCGGGCAGGGTGCGGCCCGACACCTCCTCCTCCCCCTCGATCAGGAAGCGGAGGTTGAGGGGGGGACCACCGCGCTCGAACCAGCGCTCGGCAGCGATCACGCTGGCCAGATGCTGGCCCTTGTTGTCGTCGGCCCCGCGACCATAGACGCAACCGTCGCGCACGCTCGGCTCGAAGGGCGGGGTCGCCCACTCCTCCAGAGGGTCGGGGGGCTGCACGTCGTAGTGGCCGTAGATGGTGAGCATGGGAGCACCGGGACGTCCGAGCCACTCGGCTTCCACCACCGGGTGGCCAGAGCCGGTGCCGGTGAGCCGCGCCTCCATGCCCATGGCCCGGAACTTGGCCACCAGCCAGTCCGCCGCCCGCCGGCAGTCCTCCCGATGCTCGGGCAGCGCCGAGACGCTGGGGATTGAGATCAGCTCGAAGAGATCGGATTCGGCCCGCGCGCGGCCGACACGCGCGAGCTCGAGCACCTGCTCCAGCATGGGCGTAGCGTAACCATCGCGCCTCATCCCATTCGCCCGCCCAGCGACCACATCAGGCGGAGCAACGCCTCGGTCCCACGATGGAAGTGATCGAGGCTCAGGTGCTCGTTGGGGCCGTGGGCACCGGCCCCCGGCTGCGACAGCCCGCTCACCATCATTGGCGCCCCAAGAGCCTCCTGGAGATCAAGCACCACCGGGATGCTGCCGCCGGTCCGTAGGCGGGCCGCCGGCTGGCCGAAGGCGGCCTGGTAGGCGGCAGAGAGCGCCCGCGCGCCGACGTGGTCGGCACTCACCAGCACCGGCCGGGCTGCCCCGAGTGCCTTCACCGAGACCTCGACCCCGGGGGTGGTCAGCTCCTGCACGTAGGCACGGAGGGTATCGAGGATGGCCTCCGGGTCTTGGTCGGGGACCAGCCGCATCGACACCTTGGCCCGACACCGTGCCGGGATCACGGTCTTCTTCCCCTCGCCAGTGAACCCGCCCACGAAGCCATTCACGTCCAGGGTGGGCCGGGCCCAGTTCCGCTCCGCCGGGCTGTACTCCGGCTCGCCCTCCAAGGCGCGGGCCCCCATGATCCGACGCAGGGTCTCGCCGTAGGCCGGGCTCCGGTCCCAGTCCGCCATCTCATCTTCGTCCGGCATGCGCACCGCGTCGTAGAAGCCAGGGATGGTCACCCGGCCACGTCGATCCTTCAGCTCGCCCAGGATGCGGGCCAGCGTGGTGAGCGGGTTCGGCGCGTTGCCACCGAAGCCACCCGAGTGCAGGTCGAGCGAGGCACCGGTTGCCTGGATCTCGACATAGAGCAGCCCGCGCAGGCCGGTCACCAGCTGCGGCCGGCCATCGGCGGCGAACGAGCCATCCCAGACCAACACGAAGTCGGTGCCCAGGCTGGAGGCGTGCTCCCGCACGTAGCGAGGCAGCGAAGGACCGGTGACCTCCTCTTCCCCCTCGAGCAGGAAGCGCAGATTGATCGGCGGCCCCCCCGCGGCCAGCGCGTACCTTGCCGCCTGGAGCGCGGCCAGGTGATTGCCCTTGTTGTCGGAGCTGCCGCGGGCGTAGACGAAGCCGTCGCGCACCACCGGCTCGAAGGGAGAGGTCCGCCATTCCTCGAGCGGGTCGGGGGGCTGCACGTCGTAGTGGCCGTAGATGGTGAGCCAGGGCAACCGCCGGTCGCCGCACCAGTCCGCCCGCAGCACCGGATGCCCATCCTCGACCACATCGATCATCGAGACCTCCAGTCCCAAGGAGCGGTAGCGCTCGGCCAGCCACTCGGCGTTGCGGCGGACGTCGGCTCGATGCTCAGGCAGGGTGCTGACGCTGGGGATCCGCAACTCCTCCAACAGCTCCGCTTCGGCGGCGGCACGACCCGCCCGCGCCAGATCCAGGGCTCGTTCCAGGCTCATGAGCCGTGATTCAACCAGAACCGTCCCCGTGCCCCCCACCCCATCCCGGCACGACCACCTCCGCCGCCCTGGGGAGGGGCGTCCGGCCCGTCCCCACGACCTTCCGGGTCAGGTGGCGGTTTGCGCGCCATCCCGAGGGCCTGGCCTCCGCGCCGCGGCGGCCAGGACGGCACGAACTAGCCTCATGGCCGGCTGAGAGGTGACGAGGCGGGGTCGGGCTCCAAGGGGCTGGCGAGGCCAGGGGAGTTGCCTCAACGGACGGGTGGGGCCCGCGTTCGCCGAGAAAATACGCGTTCGGGGCGCTCCCGCCGTCCAGCGGTGAGGCGTTCACCGCGACCGACCCGGGGGGACCATCGCCAACTTCGCGGACCTCCGGGAACCGGTGGAGGAACGGGTCCCGGTCGGGATCCAGGACGTCTCTGCCCTCCTCGACCACCTGCGCGCCCACCGGGCCACCGACGGGCCCTGGAGCAGCCCGGCCCACCCCCGCCGGGAGCTCGTCCTCCCGCCCAAGGAGGCTGCCGACCTGAGCCCGATCGAGCCCTGGGGAAGGTGCTGCGCTCACGCGCCCTCGAGGGCCGGCGGGTCGCGAGCTGGCGGGAACGGCCGGGATGGCGCCGCTCAGCGGCGCCTGGGCCGGGATCGGCAGGCGTTCGGCGGTGGGCGTCGTCCCACGGTCCCCACTGGGTCGGGGATGCCTCGGGCTTGCCCACGTTCGCCAACGGCGCTTCGAGCAGATCCTTCCCCTACCTGCCGTCGGCGACCCAGACCCCCCGCATCCAGAAGCGACCTTCGTATTGATCATAGGGCCCGAGGGCGAGGCCGCGAACGCGGCTCCTGGACGCCCACAGGCCCCGATGGAAGAGCAAGGCGGGAGCGGGGAGCAGCTGGTTCATCCGGTCTTGAAACTCGCGGTAGAGGCGCCGGCGTCGGCCCCGGTCCAGGGTCTGCACGGCCTCGGTGAGCAAGCGGTCCACCTCACCGTCGCGGAAGCCGAACCCGTCCAACCCGCCCTCGACCGTAGCGGGGCTGCTGAAGAGCGGAGACTGATCGGGATCCTGGGGCCAGGTGAGACCGGCTAGGAGGACGTCAAAGGTGCGCTCGCCACTAAGCTGGGAGACCAGCTGGGCAAAGGGGATGGCCTGGGGCGTGGCGTCCACGCCGACCTGTCGCCATCCTTGGCTCATGGCCGAGGCCAGGGCCCGCCGCTCGGGGTCCTCCTGATCGGTCACGACCGTGAGCTCAAGCCTGAGCCCGTCCTTCTGTCGAACCCCGTCCGGCCCCCGACCCCACCCCGCCGCCTCCAGCAGGCGATTGGCCAGCCCGGGATCGTACGGGTAGGCGGGCTGGGCGGCGACGTGGGCCCAGGAGCAAGGCGGCTCGACCGAGTCCGCGGGCTCGGCGAGGCCGTGGTAGACGGTCGTCGCCAGCTGGCGCCGATCCAAGGCCAGGAGCAACGCCTGGCGCACGGCCACGTCGGAGAAGAGCTTGCCGGCCCGGGTGCTGGGATCCAGGTTGGTGGCGTAGAAGGTCACGGTCGGCACCGGGAAGGGAGGGATCCGCGTCACCCCGGGGCGATCGGCCAACTCCTGCCAGAGGGCGGGATCGATCTGGCCGGCAAGGTCGATCTGCCCGCCGACGAGCGCCTCGGCCAGGGCGGCGGCATCAGGCAGCACCCGGTACACGTACCGGTCGAGGCGGGCTCGAGGGCCGTGGTAGGCGTCGTTGCGGGCCAGCACCACCTCCTGGCCCGGGTCCCAGCTGACGAAGCGGAAGGCGCCGTTCACCACCGCCGGGGCACGATCGAAGTCGGAGGACTCGATCGCAGCCCCGGACAGGCCCCCCAGGACGTGCTTGGGCACGATGCCGTGCTGGGCATGCAAGGCGAGGAAGGGGGCATACACGCCTCTGGTCCGGAAGATGACGGTCAAGGGGTCAGGAGAGGTCACCTCCTCGAGGTGGAGGAGGAGGTCGGTCCGCCAGGGCGAGCGCAGGTCCTCGTAC
>DATGLL010000278.1:0-4088 GCA_035294145.1 Candidatus Dormiibacterota bacterium
CGGGAGTGACCCGCCCGAATTTATTTCGGGAGGTCCAGGCCCCTAGCACCTGGCCTCGAGGCTGGATGGCTTCGAGTTCAGCTGCTAGGTCCCTGACCTCCCGACGGAGGTGTTGGAGCACGTGGCTGAAGTCACGAAGACGTACGAGGTCGCCGGTCAGGAATTCCATCTGACAACCGGCACGATGGCGGAGCAGGCCAACGGGGCCGTGCTCGCTCGGGTTGGCGAGACCGTGGTGCTCTGTACCGCGACCATGTCCCGGGATCCGCGGGAGGGCATCGACTTCCTGCCTTTGACCTGCGACTACGAGGAGAAACTCTACGCGGCCGGCAAGATCCCGGGCGCGTTCCTGCGGCGCGAGGGCCGCCCCAGCGAGCAGGCGATCCTCAACTCGCGGTTGATGGACCGACCCATCCGGCCGCTTTTCCCGGAGGGGTTCCACCACGACGTCCAGGTGGTCGCCACCGTGCTTTCGGTGGACCAGGTCATGGACCCGGCCGTCCTGTCCATCAACGGCGCCTCGGCCGCCCTGCACATCTCGGACGTGCCCTTCCAGGGCCCGATCGGGGCCGTCCGGATGGGCTACCTCGATGGCCAGCTGGTGGTCAACCCTCGTCTGACCGACCTGGAGCGCTCGGACCTGGACCTGGTGGTGGCGGGGACCCGGGACGCCATCATCATGGTCGAGGCGGGGGCCAAGGGGGTGACCGAGCAGGTCGTGGTCGACGCCCTGGAGATGGCGCACCGGGAGATCGTCCGCATCTGCGATGCGATCGATGAGCTGGCCGCCGCCTGCGGCAAGCCCAAGCTGCAGGTGACCCCGCCCCAGTACGACCCGGAGATGGTGGCGGCGGTGGAGGAGTACCTGGCGCCTCGGCTCGACGAGGCCGTCTACCACCCGGACAAGACCCAACGCGAGGACCGGGTGAGCAGCCTCAAGGAAGAGATGGTGGCCGTGCTCGGGGAACGGTGGCCGGAGGAGGTCGAGACCCTGGCCAAGCTCTTCGAGAAGAAGCTCAAGGACCGCGTGCGCCAGCGGGTGATCGAGGAGGGCGTACGCGTCGACGGCCGCGGCCTCAAGGACATCCGTCCCCTGGAGATCAAGGTCGGCCTGCTGCCCCGCACCCACGGCTCGGGCATGTTCCGGCGGGGGCAGACCCAGGCCCTCACCATCCTGACCTTGGGCACCGTGAGCGATGCTCAGCGTCTGGACGGGCTCGGGCTCGAAGAGTACAAGCGCTACATGCACCACTACAACATGCCGCCCTTCTCCACCGGGGAGGCCAAGCCCCTGCGCAGCCCGGGGCGGCGTGAGATCGGCCACGGGGCCCTGGCCGAGCGGGCGCTGCTGCCCGTGATCCCCTCGGAGGAGGAGTGGCCCTACACCATGCGCCTCGTCTCCGAGATCCTGTCTTCGAACGGCTCCACCTCCATGGCCTCGGTGTGCGGCTCGACGCTGGCCTTGATGGACGCCGGGGTGCCGATCAAGGAGCCGGTGGCCGGGATCGCCATGGGGCTGGTGACGCGCGAGGGCCGGTACGCCATCCTCACCGACATCCAGGGGGTCGAGGACGCGCTCGGGGACATGGATTTCAAGGTGGCCGGCACGGCGGGCGGCATCACCGCCCTGCAGATGGACATCAAGATCAAGGGCCTCTCCCGGGAGATGATGGCGGAGGCCCTGGAGCAGGCCCGCGTGGCGCGCCTGTTCATCCTCGAGAAGATGCGCGAGGTGATCCCGGAGCCGCGCAAGGAGATGAGCCGCTACGCTCCGCGGATCACGACCATCGAGATCAACCCCGACCGGATCCGTGACGTCATCGGCCCCGGCGGCAAGGTGATCCGCAAG
This sequence comes from Candidatus Dormiibacterota bacterium, assembly GCA_035294145.1. GTDB lineage: Bacteria > Chloroflexota > Dormibacteria > Dormibacterales > Dormibacteraceae > CADDZO01. Next base: position 1,850 of record DATGLL010000278.1, read on the forward strand.
ATCGTCGAGGAGACCGGCGCCCAGATCGACGTCGAGGACGATGGCCGGATCTTCATCGCCTCCGCCGACCAGGAGAGCGCCAAGCGCGCGGTGGAGTGGATCCGGAGGCTGACCGACGAGGTTCAGCTGGGCAAAATCTATCGGGGCAAGGTGGTGCGCATCATGCCCTTCGGCGCCTTCGTGGAGGTGCTCCCCAACCAGGACGGCCTGGTGCACATCTCGCGGCTCACCGACCACCGCGTGGAGCGGGTCGAGGAGGTGGTCAACGTCGGCGACGAGATCGTGGTCAAGGCGATCGAGATCGACAGCCAGGGGCGACTCAACCTGAGCCGGCAGGCGGCCATCGAGGAGCTGATCGCCCAAGGCGAGCCGGTGGAGGAGCGCATCGACATGGAGGCGGTGGCCGCGGCGCTTGCCTCCTCGCCGCCGGCCCGAGAGGCGCGGGGGCGCAACGGGCGCGGACGTGGGCGCGAGCGGGAGCGGGGGCGCGAACGCGAGCGCGAGCACCAGGGGGAGCGCCGGCGCAGGGAGCGCTGAGCGGTCGCCGGCCGGGGCCCGTCGCACGCTCCCCCTGGCGGGCCTCCTCTGGCTATGCTGTGGCGCCGTGGGCCGACCGCGCATCGTGCTGTGCATCCCGACCCAGGACCCGGGCCGTTGGGTCGACGCCTTGGTCGCGGGCATCCGCCGGCAGACCCTGCGGCCGTGGCACCTCCTGATCGTCGACTCCTCGAGCGACGACAGAGCGGTGGAGCGATTCTCCGAGCTGGGCGCCGAGATCCGACGCATCTCCCCTGACCGATTCGACCACGGCGGGAGTCGCAACCTGGCCTTCGGGGTTGCGGGTGCCGACGCCTACCTCTTCTTGACCCACGACGCCATCCCCGCCCACCCCGAGGCCTTCGAGCGTCTGGCGGCGGCCCTCGAGGCGCCGGAGGTGGGCGTCGCCTACGGGCGCCAGCTCCCCCGCCCTGACGCCTCGCCGCTGGCCCGGGCCCATCGGGCCTTCAACTACCCGGAGCGCTCGGCCCGCTTTCGGCTGCAGGACGTGGCCAGCCAGGGCGTGCGGGCGGTGTTCTGCTCGAACTCGTTCGCGATCTACCGGCGCCAGGCGATCGAGGAGCTGGGGGGGTTCCCGTGCCCCATCGTCAGCAACGAGGACCGCTGGGCCGCCGCGCGCCTGCTCCAGCTGGGGTGGGAGCTGGCCTACGTAGCCGAGGCCCAGGTGGTCCATTCCCACGACCACTCACCATTGGCGCAGTTCCGCCGCTATTTCGACACCGGCGCCTTCGAGGTCGAGCATGCCTGGCTCCAGAGGCTGGCGGGAAGGCCGACGGGCGAGGGGATGGAGCTGGTGCGTCGCCAGGTCTCGGCGTTGCGCGAGGCTCGGGTGCGGCTTCCCCTCCTCCGGGTGGCGCTGCACGCCGGAGCCGCCTGGTTGGGCTACCGGGTCGGGCGGGCACACCGTTGGCTGCCGCCATCGCTCCGGCCCCACCTCGGTGCCAACCGCGTCTACTGGCGAGCTCGGCGTCGAGGTCGCACGGCCGCCCCGTTCCAGGACCTGGCGGGGAGCGGGGCGGCCGCCGGCGAGCGTCGCCGGTAAGGGGGCTCAGATCCCGATCGTCTCGGCCCAGATCCGGGCACGGGCCTCAGCCGGTAGCCGCTCCGCCGGGTAGACGGCCACCCGACATCCGAGCAGGCGCTCCAGGGCCATCCGGAATCGGCCCAGCGAGGTCTGACCGCCTTCGACCAGGAAGTCCATCCGGTCGAGGTCGGCCACGGCCGGCCACCATCGCATGGTGGCCACGCCGTGCCGGCCAGCCAACGCCTGGATGGCCCGGCGGCGTTGGGCCACCACCGCCGGCACGACGTGACCGCCCACCTCCCCGCGGGGGCGCGAGACCTGATCTCGGGCCGGTCGCCCGCGACGCCGAGCCCCCCGTGCGGCGCCGCCCGGGACGGAGGAGCCCCGACCTTGATCCGTCGCTCGCCTGAGCTGCATGGGGAGATGATAGCGAACCGATGTTCGATCCTCCAGGGGGTCGCTCCGACGGCCTCCCCCGCCGGCCGCCGCCCTCCGTCTCGGGATGGGGCCACCGAACCGTTGCCGCTGAGTAAGCGATAGTCTCATACGGCACCCCTCACGGGGTTGCCCTTGCGGGCTTCGCGCTTCCTTGCCGCGTGCCCGGGAAGCCCGGGTCTTACCGCGGCTCTGCGCTTCACGAAGGCTCCAACTGAGCCT
>DATGLL010000279.1:0-6041 GCA_035294145.1 Candidatus Dormiibacterota bacterium
GGGAGAGGTTCGGGCTGCCGCCGCAGCTGCCCGCGGCGGCGGTGATGGCCCTGGCCCAGGCGAGGCTGGTCGGCGAGATGGCCGACCGGCTGTCGGGGACGGTCGAGGCGAACGCCCAACCCACCCTGCTCCTCATCCTCCAGGCCCGGCTGGCCGAGCGCCTTCGTCGGGCCGTCGAGCCGCGGGCCGGGTAGGCCCGTCCAGGGGGCCGGTCGCGCGACGATCCCGGTGATCCCACGGGGACGACCCCGACGGCAAGGGCGGCGCTGAGCTGGGGCGCCCTCGGGAGCGGACCCCCGCGACCGCCGCGTCGGCCTGGGTCGCGGGGGCCCGTCTCCTCGGGCCGCTATGGCGAAGGGCCTCGACCTCCGGCGACCGGGACGTCGATCGACCCGGCGACGCTCATGGCCCGGCGCCGTTGTCGCCCACGATCGCGCGCAGGGCGGCCACGTGGTCCTGGAAGACGCGCCGGCCTTGGGGCGTCAGGGAGAGCCAGGTGCGAGGCCGCTTGCCGACGTAACCCTTCCGGACCGCCACGTAGCCGGCCTGCTCCAGCGTGCTCACCTGCTTGGAGAGGGTGGAGTCGTTGACCTCGACCAGGTCTCGGAGGGAGCGGAACTCGACCGTGTCCGCTGCGGCCAGGGTGGCCACGATCGAGAAGCGGACCGGGTGGGTGATGAGGTCGTCGAGCGAGTGACGGGGATGGCTCACCGATGCCCCCTCCGACGGGGGGCGCTGGGCCCCACGGCGGCGATGCCCTTGAGGCGCCGCCGGGCCGTCGCCCCGCTCGCTCGACCCCGGGCGGCCGGCAACGCCTTCCAGGGCCGGTCCTCGGACGGCTCCCCGCCGGGCCGGCCGGCGTCGGCCGCCGGAGCTGGATGGCCTCCTCCCCAGGGCTCAGGGCCCGCGCCCGGGTGGGACCGCTCCGCGCCCGAGCCGAGCGTGCCGCCACCTGAGGCTGCCGGGCACGCCGCCCGGCCGACGACCTGACCCGGGAGCACGCCTCCCGGGCGCTCGGCCGGGCCGAGGATGGCCGGGTGGCCTGCCATAGGGGTGCTCATCGCCTGCGCTCCAGCAGGGCGGCGACCCAGAGGGGGAGGGAGGCCAACACGCCGCCGGCGACCCAGCTCCCGTGGTGCAGCCAGGCCCGGGCCCAGGTCACCTCGCTGGTGATCAGGGCGAGGTACCAGGCCGTCCACGACACCATGGTGGCCACGTAGCGTCGGGTGGCCCCCTGCCGGATCACGCGCCGGCGCCGGGCCACCAAGGCGGTCCCGAGGGAGCCCAGGACGGCGAGCGCGGAGATCCCACCGGCCGCCAGGGGAGGCGGCAGGAACTCGAAGAGCGGCAGCCCGAGGAGGAGCACCATCCCCCAGATGACGAACACCAGCCCGGGGCCAGGGTCGGCGCGGCGCACCGCCTGGCGGCGCTGCTCGACCTCGCTCAGGGTTGCCAGCGCACGGTCGCGGTCGAAGGTTGGCTCGCTCATGACCCCATTGTGACAAGTAGTTTCCAGATTTGCAAGTACTTGCAGTGCCGTGAAGGAGATGCGGCGCGGGCGTGCTCGGTGGGTGGTCATCGGCCGCGGACCTGAGCCGGCCCGCGACGGAGCGCTCACCTCCGGTCAGCGATCGAAGGCGGAGCGGAGGGGGACGTGGGGCCGGAGGGGCGAGGCCATGGCAAGGACGTGGCGGTGGAGATGCGAGCGGGAGAGGTCGGGTCGTGGGGGCGAGCGTCACAGGGTACGCTCGGCCGGGAGCCGACGGCCCCTTCGAGGTCGCCGCCTCCGATCGGTCAGAAGGGAGCCACTGGCCCGAGCCGGTCGCTGGGGAGCCGGGCGTCGGCGGAGGGGAAGGCCCCCTCGGCGCAGTAGCGCTGGTGGCAGCGCTCGAGCGCCTTCCGGTCCAGGGTCACCCCCAGGCCAGGGGCCTCGGGGACGGGCACGGTGCCCCGGTAAGGGGCGAACGGGCCCTCGGCGATGACGTCGTCGGCCATCCATCGGAAGAGGGCCTGGCTCGGCCGCCTCAGAGGCTCCAGGGCAGCGGCGAGGTGGAGGTAGGCGGCGCTCGCCACGCCCGTGTCGCCGCTATAGAACCAGAACCCGAAGCCGAGCAGCTCGCAGGCGGCCACGAACTCGACCGTGCGTCGGATCCCGCCCAGCTCGGGGATGGTCTGGACGAAGTAGTCCGGGACCCCCAGGTGGACCGCGCGCCGGAGGTCAGGCTCATGGGCGGAGAAGGCGATCGAGGTGTGGGGCCGGAGGCGAGCCAGCTCCTCGAAGGTCCGGACCGGCTCCTCCAGCACCTGCACGTGGTATGGGGCCAGCCGGGTCACGGCCTCGCGGGCGGTGGCCAGCGTCCAGCCGCCGTTGGCGTCGAGCCGCAGCTCACGGTCCTCCCCGATCGCCCGCCGCACCTCACGGACCATCTCCACCTCCTGGGCCAGGGGGAACACCGCCACCTTGCCCTCGAAGCTGGGGGACTCGTATTCCTCCACCATCCTGGCGCAGTATCGGGCCACGTCCAAGGGGGTCCACTCGCCCGGGCCCTCGGCCGACGCCAACCGGTAGCTGAAGTACTCGGTGAAGGGGATCTGACGTCGCACGGCGCCGCCCAGGAGGGCGTAGAGCGGGCGTCCCTCGACCTTCCCACGCAGGTCCCAGAGCGCCATCTCGATGGCGCCAAAGGCACGTCGTAGGCCGAGCAGGTTCAGCTGGAGGTGGTAGGCGTCGCCGGGCAGGCAGCGGGCCTCGCACTCGTTGAGGTCGAGCGGATCCAGCCCCACCAGGCGCTCCCCGAGCCGCTCGATGGTGGCCACCCGGTCCCCATCGGCGGCCTCGCCGAGCCCGACCAGCCCCTCGTCGGTGTGGACCTCGACCACGGTCTTGGTGTACGAGGCGGTGCTGGCCTTGCCCGACCGCCAGCGGCGGGCTCGGTAGGGGGCTCGGAAAGGGATGTTGACCGCGGTGGCCTCGACCTTTCGGATCCGCATCTCGCCCCGTCCGTCGTCTCCTCAGCTAGAGGTTGGTCGCGTACGCCCGGTTCTCGGGCCTGACCGAGGGGTCCTCGCCGAAGTAGGCGTGCTTGGACATGTCGGGGGAGTAGCGCGAGGCGGGCGGCCGCCGTCCCAGGGCCTCGGCCAGGCTCCGGATGTGGTGGGGGCCGGCGCCGCAGCAGACGCCAAGATAGCGCACCCCCAGCTGAACTGCTTGCCGGCCGAAGTCGGCGATCTCGTCCCGGGTGCAGAGGAAGGGATCGAGACCGGTCGGGAAGGGGCGACCCGGCCGCTCCGGGTCGCGGAGCGACTGGAAGGTCGGTTGCTCCTCGGTGGTTCGATAGGCGACCGGGAGCGCCGCCACCGGGCAGCGCACCCGCTCTCGGATCCGGGCCAGCAGCGGCAGCATGGTGCGAGGCCCGCGGGCGCAGTTCAGCCCCACCACGTCGGCGCCGGCCTGCTCGGCACGAGAGCACGCCTCCTCGGGGACGATCCCCTCCCGGGTGCGGCCCGTCCGGTTGATGGAGAGGGTGACCACCGCCGGGAGCCTCGCCTCCTTGATCACCTCCAAGGCCAAGAGCGCCTCCTCGAGACGGCTGAAGGTCTCGGCGATGAGGAAGTCGACCCCTGCCTCGGCCGCCCAGGCCACCTGCTCGACGAACATGGACCGCACCGTTCGCCGGGAGGCCGCGTCCTCGCCGTAGACGTTGGTGTTGGAGAGGCCGCCGGCGAGCAAGGCGCCGCTCTCCTCCGCCACCTCGCGCGCGATGGCGAGCGCCTGTCGGTTGAGCTCCTCGAGGCGGTCGGCCTTGCCGACCTGGCGCAGCTTCTCGCGATGGGCGTAGTAGGTGAGCGCCTCGACCACGTCCGAGCCGGCATGGACGAGGTCCCGGTGCAGCTGTCGCACCACCTCGGGGTGCTCCAAGACCACCTCTGGCACGAAGGCCCCCGCCTGCAGGTACCCGCGCCGCTCGCACTCGAACAGGTAGCCCTCGGCGCAGATCACGGTGCCCTCTCGGAGCCGCTCCAACAGGCCCGGCTTCCCCACCTGGGTGCCCCCTCCTGTCATCCAGCGAGCTCCCGGGCCATGGCCTCGGCCACCTCCACGACCTTTGGCCCCAGCTCCTGCAGCCGCTCCACCGTCACCCGGTAGGCCGGCCCCGAGACGCTGACGAAGGCGACCGGTCTCCCGCCCGGGCCGTTCACCGCCGCCGACACCCCGTTGAAGCCCTCCTCGTACTCCCCGCAGGCCACCCCGTAGCCCTGGCGCCTCACCTCCTCCAGCTGCGCGCGCAGGTGCTGGGGATCGATCACGGTGTGGGGCGTGAAGCGAGGCAGGGGCCGACGGAGGAAGCGGTCCAGCTCCGGCTCTGAGAGCGAGGCCAGCAGGCACTTGCCGTTGGAGCTGGCGTGGAGGGGCAACGGCCGTCCCAGCCAGTTGACGGTGACGAGGTGCGGGCCGTCGATCTGGGAGATGCAGACGACCGTGTCGGCGGCGGCGACGCTGAGGTTGACCGTCTCCCCGACCTCGGCCAGCAGCCGCTCCAGGTGGGGCCGCAGCTGCCACACCAGCGCGTGCTGTCGGAAGGCGACCCCGCCTACCTCGACCGCCCGCTGGCCGATCGCGTAGCGCTGGCTGGTGGGGTCGTGGTCGACCAGGCCGTGGTGCTCGAGGGTGGCCAGCAGGCGCCAGGCCGTGCCCCGGGCGATCCCGCAGCGGGCCGCGAGCTCGGCCAGGCTGGCCGGCTGCCGAGCGACGGCCAGGAGGAGCTGGACCGCCCGGTCCACCGCTTGCACCCGGCGCGTCCTGGGGATGGGGGACCTGGCGGCCGGATCAGGTTGCACGATGCGGTCCCTGATTGTACCATGTGGGCAACATCCGGCCGGAGACCGGTCCTCGCAGGGAGGGAGCATGACCGAGAGGTCGACCGTGCGGCTGAGCCGGCGCGCGTTCATCGGTCGCGTCGTGCTGGCGAGCGCCTCGGTGCCGGCGATGGCGGCGCTGGCCGAGTCCTGCGCGAGCCAGTCCCCTCAACCCAGCCGGCCGACCACGCTCAGAGTGCGGCAAGACTACGACATCAAGAACCTCGACCCCGCCTACCAGCCCACCCACAGCGACGGGGCGGTGGGGGCGTGCCTCTACGAGGGGCTGGTGGCCTACCAGCCGGGCACCTGGAAGGTGGTCAACGTGCTCGCCGAGACCTTCGAGGCCTCCAAGGATGGCCTTCAGTACCACTTCACGCTCAAGCGCGGCATCCCCTTCCACAAGGGGTACGGCGAGGTCACCGCCGACGACGTCAAGTTCAGCTACGAGCGCATCGCCGGCGATCCCCAGTCGCCGTACTACGGGGACTGGGAGGCGCTCCAGGAGGTGAGGGTCGAGGGGAAGTACGAGGGGACGATCATCCTGAAGCGACCCTTCGCCCCTCTGATGCGCAGCACCTTGCCGGTGGCCCGGGGGCAGATCCTCTCCCGCAAGGCGGTCCAGGCCCTGGGCAACCGCTACCCGACCAACCCGATCGGGAGCGGGCCCTACGAGTTCGAGAGCTGGGAGCCCAAGCAACGGGTGACCCTCAAGCGCTTCGCCCAGTACGGCGGGGCCTGGCAGCCCACCGTGCCCAAGCCGGCCTGGGAGGAGATCCAGGTCCTCCCGATCGCCGAGGACAACGCCGCCCAGAACGCCTTCGACGCCGGCGACCTCGACCATACGTCGATCCCCCCGCAGTCGGTCGGCCGTTATCGGAAGGAGGGCAACGTCACCGTCGCCACCTACACCACGCTCGGCTACGGGTTCATCTCCATGAACGTTCGCGATCCCCTGCTCTCCAACCTCAACCTGCGCCGCGCGATCCGGCAGGCGATCGACGTCCCCGGCATCATCCAGGCGGTCTCGAACGGCGCCTACACGCGAGCCCGCGCGATCATCCCCAAGGCGATGGGCATCGGCTACTGGGCGGATGCTCCGCGCTACGATCGCGACCTGGCCAAGGCCAAGGCCTACCTGGAGCAGTCGGGCCTTCAGAACGTGAGCTTGACCCTGCACTGCG
>DATGLL010000280.1:0-16394 GCA_035294145.1 Candidatus Dormiibacterota bacterium
ACACGGACCTTCTCCAGCAGGGACTCCACCACCGACCGCTCGAAGGCCGCCGCCAGGTCCGCCCGACTCCCCTCGTCGAGCGCCTCGACGCCGCCCAGGTCCCGGATGCGGTACAGGAGGGCGGTCTTCAAGCCGCTGAAGCTGTACTCCAGGCCGGGCAGGGAAGGGACCGGCAGCGGCTGCCGTGTCGGATCCCCGGTTCGCGCCAGTCGGTCCAGCGCCGGGCCACCGGGATAGCCGAGGCCGAGCATCCGGGCCGCCTTGTCGAACGCCTCTCCGGCTGCATCGTCACGGGTACGACCCAAGACCTCGAACACCCCGTGAGCCGGCATGCGCACCAGATCCGAGTGGGCGCCGCTCACCACCAAGGCGAGCAGCGGCGGCTCCAGCTCGGGTCGGGCGAGCATGGCCGCGTACACGTGCCCCCACAGGTGGTTGACGCCCCGCAACGGCTTCCTCCAGCCCCGGGCCAGACCCTGAGCAAGCCCAACGCCGACCAGCAGGCTGCCGATCAGGCCGGGGCCACGGGTGACCGCGACCAGGTCGAGGTCATCACCTTGGAGCCCCACCCGATCGAGCGCCGCTCGGACCAGGGCGGGCAACTTGCGGAGATGGGCCCGGGCCGCCAGCTCCGGCACCACCCCACCGAACGGAGCGTGCGCAGCCTCCTGGGAGAACACCAGGTTGACCAGCACCTGCCGGCCATCCACCAAAGCAACCGAGCTCTCGTCGCAGCTGGACTCGATCGCGAGCGTGAGCAAGTTCGAGCAACCCGCCTGGATCAGCGGTCCCGGATCGGGCCCACCTCGCGGCGGAGCCCCTTGACCTCGGCATCGATCCGCTCCAGGTTGGCCTCGTAGGCCTGGCGGAACCTGGGCGAGTAGATCGAGTCCGACCACATCACGATGGCGTCCTCGCCGTTGTCCGTGTAGTAGCCCTTGCGACGGCCGATGACCTTGAAGCCGAAGCTCTCGTACATCCGCATCGCGTTCTCGTTGGAGGTCCGGACCTCGAGCGTCACCCACCGGGCCCCGGTGTCATAGGCAGCCTGGAGCAGGGCCGCGAACACGATACGTCCATAGCCACGATGCTGCAGATCGTGGCGCACCCCGATCGTGGTCACATGAGCCTCGTCGTACATGCGCCACATGCCGCCGTAGGCGATGATCTCGCCGCGTCCCTCGACCTCGCGCCTGAGGACGATGTAGTGGGCGCTGTTACGGCTCGAGAGCTCACGGTAGTAGGCGTTACGAGGCCACGGGGTAGTGAAGATCCGACGTTCGATCTCCTGCACCACCGGCACGTCCGCCTCGCGCATTGGCTCGATCGTAAGCCGCTCACGCACCTGCACCACTGCCTCGCTCCCAGCCCCTACACCCACGCCCGCTCAAACGACTGCATGTACTCCAGCTCGACCGTATCATAGCCGAGCTCCCGAGCTTGCCCTAGAAGACGGGCAGCCGCCGTCCCAAAGCTGTCCAGGCTCGGCTCATCCAGCACCCGCCGGCCCATCTCCTGCAGCCGCCCCACGGTGGACGGCCGCAGCCAGCCCACCACCGGACGCTCGGCAGGGAGGTCCTCCAGCTCCCCCTGGTGAGGGGATCCCCCCGCCGCTAGCCAGTACACGCGTCCACGGCCAGCCTCGACCACCGCCGTGGCCGGCTCCCGAGCACGTGCCGCCTGCAACTCCAGCGAGCTCAGCCCGAGCAGAGGGACACCGAGCGCGAGGGCGAGGCCCACGCCGAAGCTGACGCCCACGCGAAGACCGGTGAACGACCCAGGGCCCAACGACACGCACACGGCGGAGAGACGAGCCGTGCCCACCAGCTTCGCCACCCTCCCGGGGAGGTCCCTCTCTCGCCCCCCCTCGCTCACGTCCTCGGCCGGCGGCCGATCGCCCCGGACCAGGGCCAAGGCGGAGCGAGAAGAGGAGGTGTCGATCACCAGGACCACGTCGGCGGTGCCTCCTCCAGTCGAAGTCGTCGGCGGTCCTCCTCCAACACCTCGAGCGAGATGCGGGCGGTGGCCGGGCCGCCCAGGCGCTCGCCCCATTCCACGACCACCGCCCCCTCATCGAGGAGCTCCTCAAGGCCGAGGTCGGCCAGCTCGTCGAGGCCGGCCAGACGGTAGAGGTCCACGTGCGCCAGCTGCACCCGTCCAGGGTAGACCCGAACCAGCTGGAAGGTGGGGCTCATCACCTCCGCGGACGAGCCCAACCCTCGGGCCATGCCCCGCACGAGGGTGGTCTTGCCGGCGCCGAGGTCACCCACCAGCAGCACGAGGTCGCCGTGGCGGAGGTGACGTGCCAACCGTTCCCCTGCCGCTTCGGTCTCGGCCGCCGAGGTGGTCACGAGCTCACCGCAGGTGGTCGTACCCACGTTCCCCCACCTCGACCATCCGACCATGCGCATCGATCACGATCACCTCCCCACCCTCGATCAGGCCGCCAACCGCGGTCAGCTCAGCGGGCAAGGGCCCCGGCCCACAGCACACCAGCTCGACCTCCTCACCACTGGCCAGCGCCCGTCGGGGATCGTCGACGCCGGGGGCCAGGGGCACGGCGTCGAGGCGGAGACGTGCCCCCACCCCGGCCGCGGCCGCGAACTTGTCCATCTCTCGTAGCAACCCATCGCTCACATCGCCGCAGCAGAGCCCGGCTGCGGCGAGCTGCGCGCCCAGCTCGAGTCGGGGCTCAGGCCGCGCCCATTCGAGGGAGGCCCCCCCCAGCGGGCCCGTGACCCCTACCTCCCACCCCGGCCGGGCCGCTGAACGCGGCAAGGGCTGGATGGGCGTGGTCCCCAGCAGGGTCAGGGTGAGGGAGCCATCATGTGGGGCGGCGGTGGTGTCACCTCCGACCAGACGCAGGCCGACTCGCTCCGCCAGCCCGGACATCCCCTGGTAGAGGCGGAGCGCGACCTCTGACCCCCAGCGACGCGGCACCGACAAGGAGACCAGCCCGAAGGTGGGACGTGCCCCCTTGGCCGCCAGGTCGCCAAGCGCGAAGCAGAGAGCCCGCCACCCCACGTCCTCCGGCCGTTGCCGGGAGAGGTCGAAGTGCACCCCCTCCACGGAGGTGTCGCAGGTCGCCACGGTGAAGGACCCATCGGGCTCACGCCAGGCGGCAGCGTCGTCCTCGCCAGCGCCGATCACCAGATCGCCACCTCGGCCGGCGAGGTAGGGCAGGAGGGCAGCGATCAGCTCCAGCTCACCCATCAGGCCGGGGCTCCGTACAGCAGCTCGCGCCAGGCTCGCACCTCCATCTCAGGGTCCATGATGTCGCTTAGGGCCCGGATGGCACAGACCCGCCGCACCCCCATCGACCGTAGCTCGGCCAGGCAGGATCGCTCGATGCCCCCGATCGCGAACACCGGGACCGTCACCGCAGCCGCCACCGCCGCCACGCCCCTGGGGCCGATCACCGGCTTCTGGGTCTTGAGGGGGGTGGGATAGGCGGGACCAGACCCGAGGTAGTCGGCCCCCTGAAGCGCCGCGGCCCGCCCCTCATCCGGGGTCGCCGCCGAGGCCCCGACCAAGAGGTCGCCGGACACGCGCCGGACGGCAGCGACGCTCAGGTCGTCGGGGCCCACATGGACCCCCGCCGCGCCGCTGAGCAGCGCCACGTCGGCGTGATCGTCGACGATCAAGGGCACCCCCGCGGCCGCGCACATCGGCACCAGCCGACCGGCCAGCTCCACCAGACGGCCGCGTGGCAGCCGCTTCAGGCGGAGCTGGACCACCTCCACGCCACCGCGCAGCCACGCCTTCACCAGATCCTCAACCCGTTCCGGGGAAGCCTCGGGGGTGATGGCGTACAGCCGGGCGGCCTGGATGCGCTCCAGCGCCTCTCGTCTGCTCAACGTCACGAACCTATACTCCTCAGCCGGTGCACCTGCCGTTCCACGTCAACCTGCTCGACCCCATCCTGGTCGGTGGCACCGCCGCCCTCGTTGCCCACGCGACGCGGCGCAGCTTCGTACCCTACCTGACCGAGCTGGTCGCGTTCGCGGCCGCCCTGGCCGTCGCCCTCTCCCTCTTCTGGCCAGTGGGACAGTTCATTCACCGGCATGTCGGCATCCCTCAGAACGTAGCCGGGTTCGGGGCCTTCCTCGTCCCCCTGGTCATCGTGCATGCTGCGGTCCAGGCCCCGACCGGGAAGCTCTGCGGCCAGCTGGCGGCCGCGGTGGCCGGACTCCCGTCCGGTCTCCGGACGGTGGTGAGCGCCCTCCCCGCCGTCGGGGTGGCAGCCCTGATCTCGACCTTAGGCCTGTCCTCCCTCCTGGTCGTCCCCTCCAACGGTGCCCAGCAGCTCGTGCAGGGATCCCTCCTCGCACCGGCGATCACCAACTTGGCCGCGCCCCTGCAAGGGCCCCTCCAGCGCCTGCTGGTGCCCGGGGCACCGCCCCCGGGCGGGATCGTGATCAGCGCCCCGGCCACGAACCCCGGGCAGGACGCCTTCTATCGCCTGAAGTTCCCACGTGACCTCCAGGTCCAGCTCGCGCCGAGCGACGAGGAGGGGATGCTCCAACGGGTCAACCAGGCCCGCGCCCAGGCCGGCCTCGCCCCCCTGGCGATGAACCCGGTGCTCCGCCAGGCGGCCCGCCAGCACAGCCTGGATATGTACCGACGGCACTACTTCTCGCATCGCACCCCCAGCGGGCAGACCCCCTACCAGCGGCTGCAGGCCCTCCACTTCCACTACGTCACCGCCGGAGAGAACATCGTCTTCGCCCAGAACCTGGACCAAGCATGGAACCTGCTCATGGCGAGCCCTGACCACAAGGCCAACATCCTGAACCCCGATTTCCGCTGCATCGGCATCGGCGCCTACCGTGGCCTGGGCGGGTACGAGGAGATGTTCACCCAGGACTTCGCCGACTGCTCCTGAGCCTCTGGCCGACGCGGCCGCCGCAGGACTCCCGCGCGATCGCGACCAGCCGCGATCACGCGGGTCACCGCCGATCGGCCGCAGGCACCAGGCGTGTCAGGGACTCGACTCGGTGAGCTCGGGGACGACCTCCTGGACTCGCTGGAGCTGCTCGGCCCTTTCGGCCCGTTCTACCGCCTCGTCCTCGGCCTCGTAATCGGCCCGTCGAGGGTCCCGCAGCCTGAACAGCAGCTCCTGCGCTCGGAACAGGACGTCCATCATCGGGATCACGCGATAGCGGATGCGGATCCCATCCGACTCGTCCCGACCCGGCAGAGCCTCCAGGATACGTCCGGCACGCTGCCGCAACGGTGCCGGCACCCGGTCCACGCCCTGTAGGTTCAGGTCCTCAAGCTGGAACAAGAGGTCGTCGATGGCCCGCACTACACGGTCCAGCTGCTCTTGACGGATGCGCCTGCGAATGGCTTCACGGGTCAATCGCTGAATGTCTCGGTTTGCGTCTTCGAGCATGACTCTCCACAGCCTGCTCCCCTTCCCCACAACCACGCTACGAAACGACGCCTATTCTAGCCAAAAAACTTAGAAACTAAAAGACCGTCCGAGGTCGAGGCCCCCGCCGGGCCTCAGGAGAGGATCTGGCGCAGCCGTGCGCGGAGATGGGCCGGTGCCGCGCCCTGATCGCAGCAGACTTTGACCAGTCGCTTCAAGTGCACCTGGAGGCGGAAGTGATCCTCACAGGGTGGACACTCGACGAGGTGGCGTTTCACCTCCTCGATCTCCGCGTCAGTCAGCTCCCGATCCACGTACTGATCCAGCCGCTCTAGACAATCCCGGCAGTTCATCGGTCCCCATCCGCACGGACGATGCCGGACTCACGAGCGTACTCGTAGAGCGCCTTCTGGAGCTGCCGCCGCGCCCGATGGAGGCGGGACATCACGGTGCCGATGGGGACCCCCAGGACCTCCGCCGCATCCCGGTAGGAGAATCCCTCGACGTCCACCAGCAGCACCACCTCTCGATGGAGCTCCGGCAACCGCTCCACCGCCCGAACCACCTCGTCGGCAGCGATACGGTCCAGCACCTCGGCCTCGGGCATCGCCGTCTCGTCCCGCAGCGTGTCGTACAGGGACACCTCACCGTCCCCGTCGAGGCTCACGTCCTCTGGCCGCCCGCCCTTGAAGCGGTCCCAGAAGAGGTTGCGCATGATGGCGAACAGCCAGGCCTTCATGTTGGTGCCGGCCTGGTAGCTGCTCTGGTACCGCAGCGCGCGGAGATAGGTGTCCTGCACCAGGTCCTCGGCCTGGACCGGATCGCGGGTCAGCCGCAGCGCCCCACGGTAGAGCGTGTCCAGGTGGTCGATCGCCTCCTCCGCGAAGCCCCGGGAAGCAGCGCCCCCCGGACCGGGCTGGTCTTGGCCCGGTCTCCTCGTTCCATCACCACGTCGCTCAAGACGATCCGGGACCTGCCCCGCCGCCCCTGTGGTCTCAGCAGCGTCCTCTGCCACTTCGACCATGGTAGTCATTCCGTCCGAGTAACCGCTCCGGGGAGGATGCTATTCCTGCGGGCGCCCGGCGCGGTCGCCGGTCGACGCCGCCTGACCCATCGCCCCGAGGTAGACACGGGCCACCCGGTTGCCCAGCGCGGTCAGCACCTCGTAGGGAATGGTCCCGCTCCAGGCCGCCACCTCCTCGGCCGTGATCCCATCGCCGATCACGGTGACCGGATCCCCCGGCTCGACCTCAGGGACGTCGCTGACGTCGATCGTGATCGAATCCATGCTCACCCGCCCCACGAGCGGGGCCCGGACCCCGCGAACCACCACCTGGCCCCGGTTGGAACGGCTTCGCATGACCCCGTCCTCGTATCCAATCGCGACCGTGGCGATACGCGCAGTCCGCCAGGCCGTCCACGTCCGCCCGTAGCCAACCGAGTGCCCGCTCCGCACCTCGCGAACCTGGGTCACCAGCGCACGCAGGGTGAGCGCGGGCCGAAGTTGCCCCGCACAGCCGTAGAGGGCGATGCCGGGACGCACGGCGTCCAGGGCCGCCTCTGGATGGCGGAGGATGGCCCAGGAGTTGGCCGCATGTCGGATGCCCGGGTCCACGTCGAACCGGGAGAGCGTCTCGAGAAAGCGCTCCAGCTGGAGCCGGGTGAAGCGGGGATCGCTGTCCGAGGAGGCGAAGTGGGTCATGGTGCCGACCAGGCGCAACCGCCCGGAGCCGGCGATCCTGCTCGCCAAGCGCGGCGCCTCCTCCTCCGTACACCCCAGACGGTGGAGGCCGGTATCGATCTCGAGGTGGACCGGTAACCGACGTCCGGCCGGCACCAGGGCCTCCAGGGCCTCGACCATCCAGGGCGCCGAGCAGACCACGGCGCAGCCGACCCTGACCGCGGCCTCACAGGTCGCCGGCGCGAGGCCACCCATGATCAGAAGCCGCTCGCCACCGCACAGGTCCACCAACGACAGCGCCTCCTCGGGCGTGGACACGGCCAGGCCCCAGGCACCAGCCTCGAGCACGGCGGTCGCCACCGGGCGGGCACCATGCCCATAGGCATCGGCCTTGACCACGGCGATGAGCCGGCAGCCGACCGGCAGACGATGGAGGAGCTGACGCACGTTCTCACGAACCGCCCCAAGGTCGATCTCCGCCCAGCGGCCGGTCGTTGCCGTGGCCACCGACGTCGTCACCCGCTCCCCCTCATCGACCTCATCACCAGCGGCATCTCGCCCAACAGCTCCGAGGCCAGCACCCCGGCCGAGCCCAGGCGGGACTGGAGACGCCGGCCCGCTTCGGCATGGACGTACACGCCGGTGACCGCAGCGGTGTAGGCATCCAACCCTTGAGCCATCAGGCCGGTGATCAGACCGGCCAGCACGTCGCCGGTCCCCCCAGAGGCGAGGGCGGGAACCTGGTGGGGGTCCTCGGACAGCCGCCCGTCCGGGGCGGCGACCACCGTCCGCGCGCCCTTGAGAACCACCACCGAGTCCCACTCGCGGGCGGCGGCGAGGGCGGTCTCGCGACGCGTCCCCTGGACCTCGGCCGTCGACCGACCGGTCAGGCGGGCCATCTCGCCGGGATGGGGCGTCAGCACCCGCGGGGCGTCGCCGAGACGGCCAAGCCGGCCATGCAGGACGGCCAACGCGTTCAAGGCGTCAGCGTCCAGGACCAGCGGGCAGCGGGCTCGGGGCACCAGCTCACGGACCAGATCCCAGGTCCCCGGGTAGCGTCCCAGCCCCGGCCCGATCAGGGCAACCGTGGCTGCCCGTAGATGCTCCTCAACCGCCTCGAGCGCGGTCAGCCCAAGCGCTCCTGGGGCCTCCTCAGGCAGCGGCATGGCCATCGCCTCCGTGCACTTCACGGCCAGGATGGGGTAAACCCCCTCGGCGACCAGGAGACGCACCAGGCCCGCTCCTGAGCGAACACCCGCTGTGGCGCTCAGGTAGGCCGCCCCGGTCAGGCCTCGGCTGCCAGCAACGACGACCATGGTCCCGAAGGTCCCCTTGTGACCGTCATCCGGCCGTGCTGGCAGACGGACCGCCGCTGGCGGCAGCAGCGGCCGCTCCGACGGCTCGGGCATCTCCAGCCAGGCGCTGGCGATGGCCAGGCCGGCGTCGTGGGTGATGCTCACCTGCACCCGGGCGCCCTGGGCATCGCCGAGCAGGCGGACCCGCGGCGCCCCGCTGGGCTGACCCACGATCTCGATCCGCCGGCGCGGGAAGCAGATGGGCGTGGCATCAAAGCACTTGATCACCGCCTCCTTCGCCGCCCAGCGCCCAGCCAGCCTGGCCGCATCGCCGCCGCACTCGGCGATCTCCGCCGGGGTGAAGGCCCTGGCCAGGAACCCCGGCCCGGAGCGTCTCAGCGCGGCCTCCATGCGGGCGACCTCGAGGACGTCAATCCCGTGCCGATAGAGCACGACGCCACCGTCCATGCTAGGCGATGGAGCGTCCACGCTCGGCCGACGGGCCGGGCCGCACGACCCCACCCCGTCCACGTCCGACGTTGGAGCGCTCCCGCCTCATTCCACCGTGACCGACTTGGCCAGGTTACGGGGACGATCGACGTCACGGCCCAGCTCAACCGCAAGGTGATAGGCGAAGAGCTGAAGGGCCACGCTGGACAGCACCACCGATGCCACCTCGCCGGCGCGAGGTACCTCCAGCAGGTCACTGGCGACCCCCTCGAGGGCCCGGTCCCCCTCGCTCACGACCGCCAGCACCGGGGCCCCTCGCGCCACCACCTCATGGACGTTGCCGACGGTCTTCTCCTTGATCGGGCTGGCCGTGCAGACCGCGATCACCGGGAAGCCCGTGTCCAGGAGGGCGATCGGGCCGTGCTTGAGCTCGCCACCGGAGGTGCCCTCAGCATGGACGTAGCTGATCTCCTTCAGCTTGAGGGCACCCTCCAGCGCCACCGGGTACGCCAGGCCCCGGCCAACGTACATGAAGTTCCGGTAGCCGGCGTAGCGATGGGCCAGCCGCGCGATCTCCGACTCCCCGGCGAGCAGGCGGCGAATGGCCTCAGGGAGGGCGCGCAGCTCCGTGGCCAGCTCCTCACGTCGCTCCGGGGACATCCGAGAGCGGGCAGCGGCCAAACGGAGGGCCAGCAGGTAGAGGCTGACCAGATGGGCTACGAAGGTCTTGGTGGAGGCAACCCCGATCTCCGGCCCTGCCTGCAGGTAGATGGCCGCATCCGCGTCCCGGGCCGCGGTGCTCCCCACGACGTTCGTGATCGCGATGCCGAGCGCCCCTGCCTCACGGGCCGCGCGCAGGGCCACGATGGTGTCGGCCGTCTCCCCTGATTGGGTGATGGCGACCACCAGGGTGTCGCCGCCAAGCACCGGGCGACGGTAACGGAACTCTGACGAGTCCTGTGCACGCGCGGGGAGCCCAGCCCAATCCTCGATCACGTGCTCGCCCACGAGGGCGGCGTGGAGCGAGGTGCCCATGCCCAGGAGCCGGACCTCCTTGAGGGCTTGCAGCCGCTCGTCGCCCACCTCGAACTCGGTGAACTCGACGTTGCCCTGCCGATCGAGCCGGCCCCGCAAGGCGTTGGCGGCGGCTTCGGGGGTCTCGTGAATCTCCTTCAGCATGAAGTGCGGGTATCCGGCCCGCTCCGCCTGGCTGACATCCCAGTCCACGTGGAGCACCCGAGACTCGACCGGGACCCCGTCCAACGAGGTGACCACCGGCCCCAGAGGGGTGACGGCGACCATCTCGCCCTCGCCCAGGACCAGCACCTTTTTCGTGTAGGCCACGATGGCGGCGATGTCGGAGGCGACGAAGTACTCCCCCTCGCCCAGACCCACCACCAGCGGCGCGTTCAGCCGAGCCCCCACCAACAGCTCGGGATCATCCAGGCTGAACATGACCAGGGCGTAGGCCCCCCGCAGCCGCGCCAGCGCATGCCTGACCGCAGCAACGAAATCGCCCCGGTAATGGTGCTCGATCAGGTGGGGCACGACCTCCGTGTCGGTGTCGGACAGGAACTCGTGACCCGCTCGCTCCAGCTCCTCCCTCAGCTCGCGAAAGTTCTCGATGATGCCGTTGTGGACGACGGTGATGCGACGCCCGCAGTCGGTGTGGGGATGGGCATTGAGCACGGTGGGCTTGCCGTGCGTGGCCCAGCGGGTATGACCGATGCCCAAACGGCCAGCGGGCATGTCGGCCTGTAGCTGCTCGATCAGCTGCTCCACGCGGGCGGCGCACTTGACCACGTTGGCGGCACCGGCCCCCGGCGACACCACCGCGACCCCCGCTGAGTCGTAGCCACGGTACTCCAGGCGCCGAAGCCCGTCCATCAGCACAGGTGCCGCTTCTCTCGCTCCGAGGTAGCCGATGATGCCGCACATGCCCGATCTCCTGGAACTCGCTGGCACGGAGGGTAACGCGAGGGCCGCACTGGACTCGCACGTTGAACGCCAGCCAGCGGCCGGCGGTTACCCGAGGGTGGCAACGTCCGGGGCGCCGTCAAGGCGAAGGAGACGGAGGGAAGCCAGGCGTGGCGGACGGCGAGGGTCGGGGGTTGCCGGACCCAGCGGCCCCCGGCGTGGGCGCCGCGCAGCTGAAGGCTGGGACCACGCTCACCACCACCCGGACCGAGGAGGGATTGGCCACGACTTGGTCAGAGCCGGTACGGACGGTGCGGGTGAAGGACTGGGATGAGGTGATGCCGCTGATGTCCACCGGGTCGAGGCTGATGCTGTCCCCTAGCTTGGCCACCTGGGCGATCGGGCCGGTCACGGTGACGAAGCTGCTGGGCTGGATGTCCACGCCGGCGATCTCGTAGCCGCAGGCCTGGACGCCGATCGGGCGAACGGTCAGGCCGACCGTTCGGGTGGTCGTCCCCCCGACGGTCGCCACCTGCACCGTGACCACGTTGGGGGTCCAGCTCGGAGGGGGGATGGTACGCCAACTCCTCAGATCCACCGGGTGCCCGTCCTTCTCGAAGAGAATCGTCTGATCAGGGCTCGTCTGGACGTTGGCGGACTGGATGGCCACGTCGTAGTTGACGTAGGCCCGGAGACCATCGACCAGCTCCGCCGGCCCCGTCACCGTCACCTGACAGGGCTGGTTGGCGTTCCCACAGGTGGCGTAGGTCTGGTTCGGCACCACGGCGATCCCGGGCGCTTTCTTCGGCGTCCGCACCTCGACCCCCAGCATCACGGTCCGCAGCTCCTCGATCCGAAGGCGAAGGGGGATGGCCGCGTCCTGGGGGGTCACGCCCGGGACGTCCACCCTGGGCTGAGCCTCGTAGAGATGGTCGCCCACGGTCGCGTGTGACAAGTCGATGGTCACCCCGGCCGCGCTCTGCCGGTACTGGCGCACGTCGTCCTGCAGCCCCACCACCCGCACGTCGACGCTGCTCGGGGGGTCGATCAGCACCAGGTTCGAGGGCAACCCCTGGTAGGTGACCTTGACCGGCACGGTGGCCACCTCCGGCGGGTTCTCGGAGAACGCGACAGCCCCGAGGAGACCGATGGCGAGCACCAGCGCCAACAGCTTCAGACGCCAGTTGGTGACGACCCAGGCCAACGGGGTGCTCATGGTGCGCAGGGCCCTCACCTCAGGGCTTGGGGCCGGTGAGACGCCAGCCCAGGAGATGCTGGCGGGCGCCACCTGCTGGGCGGGAGGGCTCCAACCCTCCCGTCAGCCGTCGGCGCAACCCCTCAACGTCCAGGTTGCGGGTGATACGGCCGTTCTCGACCACCGAGATGCCGCCGGTCTCCTCGGAGACGACCAGGACCAAGGCATCCGAGGCCAGGGAGAGCCCGATCGCCGCCCGGTGGCGGGTGCCCAGGCGATCGCGAACCGTGGCCTCGTCGGCAAGGGGCAGCAGGCACCCCGCCGCCAGGATCGTGCTGCCACGGATGATCACCGCCCCGTCGTGCAACGGCGAGTTGGGGAAGAAGATGCTCTGGAGGAACTCGGCCGAGACCTCGCCGTTGATCCGCACGCCGGTGGCGGCGTAGTCCTCCAGGCCGACCTCGCGCTCGAAGGCGATCAGAGCCCCAACATGACGTGCCGCCAGCCGCTCCGCCGCCCTGATGGCCTCGGCGATGGCGCGGTTGAAGATCTGGGGATTGAAGGTGAAGAGGGGGCGCCCCAGGTGACCGATGCGTCCTACTTGGTCCAGCATCCGTCGCAGCTCCGGCTGGAAGAGCACGATGATGGCGATCACCACGAACGGGGCCGCGGTCTGGAACAGCCAGCTGAGCAGGATCAGGTGCAACCAGCTGGCCGCCAGGCCGAGCACCCCCAGCAGGATCAGCCCGACGATGAGCTGCATCGCCTGAGTGCCGCGAACCAGTCGCAGCAGCTGATAGAGGATGAAGGCCACCACGACCACGTCGATGATCTCGACCGGCCCCACCCGCGCCAGCATGGCCAGCAGCTGGTGCAACGCCTCGCCCAGGAAGGCCATCAGACCCCTCCGAAGATCACAGCCAGCAGTGCCATCTGGGCGTGCAGGCGGTTCTCGGCCTGATCGAAGACCACCGACCGCGGCCCATCGATGACTTCGGCGGTCACCTCCTCCCCACGATGAGCAGGCAAGCAGTGCATGAACACCGCCCCAGGAGCCTTGGCCATCAGCGCGGCGTTCACCTGATACTCACGAAACCGGTCCCTGCGGGCTTGGGCCTCAGCCTCCTGGCCCATCGAGGTCCACACGTCTGTGTACACGACGTCGGCCCCGCGCACGGCCTCGAGGTCAGCCGTGACCTGGACCCAGGACGGCATCCCGACCAGGGCGGGCTGGTGCTCGGGCGGCGAGATCACGACCAGTTGGAAGCCGACGATCGCCGCCGCTTCCATCAGCGAGCGGGCCACGTTGTTGCCGTCGCCCACGAACGCCACCCGTGTCCTCGAGTCGAGTCGCCCCAGCGACTCCTCCATGGTCAGCAGATCCGCCAGCACCTGGCAGGGATGAGAGCCGTCGGTCAGGGCGTTCACGACCGGGCAGCTCGCGGCCTCGGCAAGGGCAAGCAGGTCCCGATGGGCAAACAGCCTGGCCACGATGCCATCCACGTAGCGGTCGAGGACCCTGGCCACGTCCTCCACCGCCTCCCGCCGGCCAAAGCCGACCTCCTGCTCGCTGAGCACCACCACGCTCCCTCCCAGGCGCTCGATCCCGACCTGGAAGGAGACCCGGGTGCGGAGGGAGGGTTTCTGGAAGAGGAGCGCCAGCCGGCGCCCGCCGAGCGGCAGGCCCGACCAGCGTCCAGCCTTGATCTCACCTGCCAGGTCCAGGATCCCACGCAACTGGGATGCGTCCAGCTGCGCGATATCGAGGAAGTCCGCGCCCCTCAGGCGCTCCAGCGTGCGGGTTGCCACCGAGGTCACCTTACCCTGATCCGTGGTGTATAGCAGGTGAGTATGCGCCTCTCCCCACGGGAAATTCGACCCCGGCTGCCCTCGTCGGCCCGTCGCTAGCCGCCGCCATCCCCGCTCTCAGAGGCGGGGGTCGATCAGCTCACCTGTTCGCGGCGACCGGGCGAGCACCGCGGCGATGGACTCGAACTCCGGCAGTCGGCCTCGCAACGCGTGGTCATCACGCAACCTCAGGATCAGGTCCCTGCAGGCCCCTGGCTCTAGCCCATAGGCCATGGGACGGAAGCTCACCCGCCGGTCGCCCCGCAGCCGGATCGTCAACCGCTGGGTGAGACGGACCTCTGGCCATCGCCCCATCGCCCAGTCGCCTTGGTCTGCCAGCGTCGCCCCTTCGACCTCGTCCCACCGGATCTGCAGTCGACCCCGGCGCCCGAGCAGGACCAGGCGGTCACGAAAGAACCCCAGTCGACTCGCCGGCCAGCGCCGTAAACGGAGGGCGACGCGAACGACGACGCCCACGGAGATGAGCGCCAGCGGCCCGAGCAGAACGGCCACCGCCAGCCGTCCCGCAGCCAGCGCCCAGGCGTCCAGCCCGAGGAGCAGCGCGGCCACCACCAGCGCCCCGCCGGCGAAGCGCAGCGTGGAGCGGTTAGAGCGCGCGAACGTCACCTCGTCCCCCTCGCGTCGACCACGTCGACGCCACCACGATCAGTTGACGCGGCGCTCGCGTCCGGCCCAGTAGGGCTCGCGCAACTGGCGCTTGAGGACCTTCCCACTGGGGTTGCGGGGGATCGACTCCACGAAGTCCACCGACCGCGGGCGTTTGAAGCCAGCCAAGCGGCCACGGGTCCACGCGATCAGCTCCGCCTCGGTCACCGTCGTCCCAGGTCGCCGCACCACGATCGCCTTCACGGTCTCACCCCACCGGTCGTCAGGGACCCCGATCACGGCACAGTCAGCAACCGCCGGATGCGCGACGAGCGCCCCCTCGACCTCGGCCGGGTACACGTTCTCCCCCCCGGTGATGATCACGTCCTTGATCCGGTCGCGGATGTAGACGAAGCCATCGTCGTCCACGCAGCCTGCGTCCCCGGTCCGCAGCCATCCCCCCCGCAGCACCGCGGCCGTCTCCTCAGGCTGACGCCAGTACCCGGCCATGCTCCCGGGGCCTCGATACTCCACCTCCCCAACCTCGCCTGCCGGCAGCTCCTCGCCGTGCGGCCCGACGACGCGGATCTCCTGCCCGAACATGGGCCTTCCGCAGGAGAGCAGCTGGGACCCGCGATGGTGCTCGTGGGTCAGGGCGGTGATCGCCCCGGTCGTCTCGGTCAGGCCGTAGACCTGGGTGAAGCGGCAGCCGAAGGTCTCGATCGACCGGCGGAGGAGGTCCTCGGCGATCGGCGAGGCCCCGTAGACCAGGTTGCGCAGGTCAGGGAAGCGCAGCCCTCGCACCTCTGGCACCTGGGTCAGGAAGAGCAGCACCGCCGGGACCACGAAGCCGGTGGCCACGCGCTGCTCGACCAGCAGCTGGAGCAGGTCCTGGGGGACCACCTCGCGGACGATCACCGCCGTCGCGCCCGAGCTGACCACGGCCAATCCCCAACCGATCCCCCCAATGTGGTAGAGCGGCATGGCCACCAAGGCCCGGCTCCCCTCCCGTAGCTCCGGGACCTCAAAGCCCAGGGGACCGATCAGGGAGAAGAGGTTGAGGTTGCGGAGCATCACTCCTTTGGGGCGGCCGGTGGTCCCAGAGGTGTAGAGCATCCAGGCAACGGCGTCCTCACGGTCCCGGTGAGGATCCTCCGTCCCCCGGGGCAACTCCGAGAGGCCCACTACACGGCAGTTCAGCCGCTCGGTGAGCCCTCGGAACTCCTCGCCAACCACCAGTAGCCTCGGCTCGGCATCCTCCACGACCTGGACCACCTCAGCGGCCGTGAGCCGCCAGTTGAGGGGCACGCAGACGGCGCCAGCCTTGTCGATGGCAAAGACCAGCTCAAGGTAACGGTCGGAGTTCTTGTCGAGGATCGCAACCCGGTCCTGGGACTCGATCCCCAGCCTCGTCACCAAGCCTGCAGCCAGCGCCGAGGAGGAGGCGTCCACCTCGGCGAAGCTCCGTGACCGCCCCATGTACCAGGTCATGGGCAGGCGTGGATGGCGACGCGCCCGCCACCGCACCACCTCGGCGACCGTCCTCACTTGTGGAACTGTAGCTCCCCTATGGGGCCTCGTAAAGGGCAAGGGGCCAGGCGCGTCGCCCTGACCGCCCCCACCGTCGGTGGCGGCGAGCTGGCCCGCCCGGGCGTCCCGGGAGCGCAGCTCGCAGCGCGGCGGCCCCGCCTTGCCCCCCGACGAGGCCACTCCGTCAACGCCACGAGCGCCGGGTTGGGGATATCGACGCGCCCTCCATGAACGGTGGGGGGCCGAGCCCGTGCCCCGACGCCCGCTCGGGCCCGCCGGGTGCCCCGCACTCGCCCGTACCTCCCCTCAAGCCGGCCTGGGCGATACCCAGGACTGCTGGCTTGGGACCTCAGCCAGCCGTTGCCGCTGAGTAAGCGATAGTCTCATACGGCACCCCTCACGGGGTTGCCCTTGCGGGCTTCGCGCTTCCTTGCCGCGTGCCCGGGAAGCCCGGGTCTTACCGCGGCTCTGCGCTTCACGAAGGCTCCAACTGAGCCT